>JAGNIJ010000055.1 GCA_018001225.1 Kiritimatiellia bacterium
CCGCGCCGCTTGGGAGCGGGGACGTGGTGCGCATCGGGTTTGAGAACAACTGGATTGAAACCGGGAAGAGTACGGGCCTGACCCTGCATAATGACGAGGGGCACACGTTGTTCGAGTTCTACTTCGTCGGCGGCGAGTCCACGTACCGGATCACCGACAAAACCGCCGGCCAGGCCACGGCGGTGGGATGGACCGGGAACGGGCTCCTGCTGGAGTTCGAATTGACCGGTCCCACGTCCTACCTCTTCCGCGCGGGCGGGCTCACGTACACCGGCACGATGTCCTCGGCGGCCGCGTCCGGCCTGACCCAGGTCCGCGCGTGGAACGCCAGCGCGGGCAGCGGGCTGAACTACAACCTGTACATCACCGAACTGAACGTCGCGTCCTCCCGCGTCCCGCCGGCGGGGGCGCAGGCGGTGGACGCGGTGACGATCATCCGGCCCGCCTACGACGTGGGATCGGACACGGACGGGGACGGCCTGCCGGACTGGTGGGAATCGCGGTTCTTCAACAGCACGACCGGCGCCGTCGCCGGCGCCGACAACGATGGAGACGGCCGGCCCAACGATGAGGAGTACGCCGCGGATACGTCGCCCACGAACGCCGGCTCGTTCTACCCGAATATCATCAGCAATTACTCGCGGTCTGGCGAAGTGGTGTCCCTGTCCGTCGGGCCCCCGACGACCAATAGCCGCGTGTACGACGTGTTCTGGTCCACCAACTTGCGCGAGTCCGCCTGGACCGCGGCCCACCTGGACCGGCCGGGTGCGTCCAACGGGGTCGCGGTCACCCTGACGGTTACCAACACCCGCGATTTGATTTTCTACCGGACCGGGGTGAAAATACCCTGAAATCCGGAGCGGGAACCATGACTTTCATCAAGCGGTACGCGATCACCTTCCTCCTCTTTCTTGTCCTGGACAGCGTCTGGCTGGGCGTCATTTCTCCGCGGTTCTACAAGGCGCACATCGGATCCCTGCTGGCCGATCCGCCCCTGTGGGGTGCGGCGCTGCTCTTTTACCTGGTGTTCATTGCCGGGCTCGTGTTCTTCGCCGTGTCGCCCGGGCTGCGCGACGCGTCGCGGGCCCGCGCCGCCGCGCGCGGCGGGTTCTTCGGCCTCGTGACCTACGCCACGTTCGACCTGACCAACCAGGCCGTGATCGCCGGCTGGCCGTGGATCGTCACGATCGTGGACCTTGTCTGGGGTTCGTTTATCTGCGCCGCGACGACGCTGATTTCCGTCCTCGTCTGCCGGCGGCTGCGCGGGGAATTGTAGGGGCGCCGCTCGCCGGCGCCCGTGTCTAAAGGACCTCCTTCAAATACCGCCCGGTGTGCGAGGCCGGGTGCGCCGCGATGGCCTCCGGCGGGCCCTCGGCCACGACGTAGCCGCCCGCCGCCCCGCCGTCGGGCCCGAGGTCGATCACCCAGTCCGCCTGTTTGATCACGTCGAGGTTGTGCTCGATCACGATCACGCTGTTGCCGCGGCCGACGAGCTGGCCGATGATGCCGAGCAGCCGGTCCGTGTCCGCCATGTGCAGGCCGGTGGTCGGCTCGTCCATGACGTAGAGGTTCCCCTTCTTGTGCAGCTCGCTCGCCAGCTTGATCCGCTGGGCCTCGCCGCCGGAGAGGGTGCTCAAGGACTGGCCCAGCTCCAGGTAGTCCAGGCCCACGCGCTCGAGGATGCGCAGCTTGCGCCGGATCTCCTTGTGCTCGAAGAACCCCAGGGCGTCGCCGACGGTCATCTCCAGCACGTCGAAGATGCTCCGGTCCTTGTACCGGAGGGCGAGGACCTCGTCCTTGTAGCGCTTCCCGTCGCACTCGTCGCAGGTCATGGTGACGTCGTCGAGGAAGCTCAAGTCCACCTTGACCACCCCGAGCCCCTTGCACTTCGGGCAGGCGCCGTCGGAGTTGAAACTGAAGAGGGCGGGGGAGGAACCCGTCGCCTCCGCGAATTCCCGCCGCACGGCGTCGAACACACCGACGTAGGTCGCCGGGTTCGAGCGGCTGGACCGGCCCACGGGCGACTGGTCCACGACCACCGCCTCGGGATGCTTCCGGCAGAACACGTCGTGGACCAGGCTGCTCTTGCCCGAGCCGGCGACGCCGGTGACGCAGACGAAGACCCCCGTCGGGATCCGGACGGTGACGTGCTTGAGGTTGTGGACGGACGCGTCCGCGATCTCGATCCAGGCCGCGGGCGCCCGCCGCGCGGGGGGCCCGTTTCCCCGGCGGTCGAGGTACCGGGCGGTCAGGGTCCCCGAAGCCGCCAGTTCCGTGGCGGGGCCCGCGAAGAGCACCTCGCCGCCCTGCGACCCCGCGCCGGGCCCCATGTCCACGACATAGTCCGCCGCCCGGATCACCGCCGGGTCGTGCTCCACGACCAGCAGCGAGTTGCCCTTGTCCTTCAGCTCGACCAGCATCCGCAGCAGGCTGCCGACGTCGCGCGGGTGCAGGCCGATGCTCGGCTCGTCCAGGATGTACATCAGGTCCACGAGGTTGCACGACAGCTGCGTGGCCATCTTCACCCGCTGCGACTCGCCCCCGGACAGCGTGGCCACGGGGCGGTGGAGGGACAGGTAACCCACGCCGATGTCGATCAGGTGGCCGAGGCTCTGCTTCATCTTGCGGACGAGCGGCTCGGCGACGGGGCCGCGGACCGACTCGACGAACTTCAGCACGTCGGGCAGCTCGCGGAAGACCAGCTCCGGGATCGTGACACCCTGGACCTTGACGCCCCGGGCCGCCTCACCGATCCGCGAGCCCCGGCATGCGGCGCAGTCCTGGTAGGTGAAGAAGCGCGTGTAGGCGTCCTCGCCCTCGTCCCGGTTCGCGAACCGTCGCTTGAGGTTGGTCACAATGCCTTCATACTGGGACGTGTACTCCTCGCCGCGGAGGACGTTCGTGAAGGGCGTCTTCGCCCGGTGCAAGAGGTTGTGCAGCTCTTCTTCCGTGAAGTCCCTCACCGGCTTGCGCGGGTCGAAAAATCCGCACTTCATCAGGCCTTTCCAGTACCAGCTGCCGGGCTTGAAATTGGAGTGGAGCACCGCGCCTTGCTCCACCGATTTCTCCCGGTCGAGCAGCCGGTCCATATCCACCACCATCTCCTTGCCCACGCCCTGGCAGGCCGGGCACAGGCCCTCCGGGTTGTTGAACGAGAACGCATTGGAGAACCCGATGAACGGCTCGCCGCACCGCGAGTAGAGCATCCGCAGGTGCGTGAAAATCTCGGTCACCGTGCCCACGGTCGAGCGCAGCGTGGTGCCCAGCCGCTTCTGGTCGATCACCATGGCCGTGGAGAGGTTCTCGATCTCCTCGACGTGCGGCTTGCTGATCTTCGGCAGGCGCCGGCGCGCGAACGCGCTGAAGGTTTCGATGAGCTGCCGCTGCGCCTCGGCGCACACCGTGTCGAAGACCAGCGACGACTTGCCGGAGCCGGACACGCCGGTGAACACGACGATCCGCCGCTTCGGGATGTCGAGGCTGACGTTCTTCAGGTTGTGCTGCCGGGCGCCGACGATGCGGATGAAGTCTGGCATGGCTTGTTCCTCCGGTTATGGCTCGCTACCTTGCCGGGCCGCGGCCGTTCCCGCTTGCCCGCCCTTGCGTTTCCGGCCGTATTGCTTCATGAACTCGCGGGCCCATCGCTTTTCCGCCCTCATCAGCGCGAGCGGCCGGACGGCCAGTTGGACGTTGGGCAGGGGGCAGTTCGCCTCCAGGTAGGCCTGCAGTCGGCCGTAGCCTTCGATCATCTTGTCCAGAGACGCCTCGTATTTTATGAAGCAGGCGGCGGCCTCCCCGGCGGTCAGCAGGCGGAGGTTGCTCAACGCGATATCCACGGGCCAGATCGGCCGGGTCCATTCCGAGACCAGTTGCTTCACCCGCTCCTTGAGCGCCTTCCGGCCGGCCGGGGTCAGGCGGTAGACCTTTTGCGCCAGGTTGCGCCGGTTCAGGCGGACCTCGCTTTTCACGCGGCCCTCCTTCTCCAGCTTGCGCAGCAGCTTGTAGACCGACGACATGGAGATCTCGGTCCACCACCGCATGTCCCGCTCGACGATCACCTTCTCGATCTCGTACGGGTGCATCGGTTTTTCATCCAGCAGCCCCATCAGGGCCGCCTCCAGATGGGTCGGGGTCTTCATGGTTTATATCTCCTATAGTGTACTAGTACAATATAAGCCCGGGCCCGTCCAGTTTTTTTTACGGGGAGGTAACGCCGCGCGGGGCGCGGTTTACGCGGGGCCCCCGCGCCGGGTATGATATCGGCATGACGCCGTGCCACCGCCTGTTCCTGGTGACGCTCGCGGCCCCGGTCCTGTGCGCCGCGCGGGAGCCCGTATTCCTGGCGCGCGTGCCGACCGCGGAGAGCCCCGCGGATTTCCCGCTGCCCGTGCGCGCCCACCTGCAGGACGCCGCGGGGAAGGCCTACGTGCTGGTGAGCGCCACGTCCGACGAGCTGGAGGCCGCCGGGCGGCCCTACGAGGTCCTGGGCGCGGAAGCCGACGGCGCCCGCTACCTGCTGGCCTATCCCCGCCGCCCCGGCGCGCGGGAGGCGGCGAGCGCGCGGTTCCACGTGCTGCTCGACGACGGCCGCCGGCTGCTGGTCCGGGCCGCGGGCGAGGGGGACGCGACGGCCCTGGCGGAACTGGGATGCGAGGTGCGCTGGCTCGGCGATCGACCGCTGCAGTTCGCCGCTCCCCGCCCGTCGAGGCGGCTGCCGGACCAGGCGCTGGCCATCACGGCCAGCCCGCACGTCCGCGACATGCTGGCCCGCGTGACGACGAACGGCTTGGCGTACGCGATGAACGAGCTGACCGGCCCCGCGGCGTGCGTGGCGGACGGTTCGTACACGAACATCCGCACCCGTTATACGACCTCCGGGCGACCGAGCTGGCGGGCCAACGCCTACATGACCGAGTACTTTACCGCCCTGGGTCTGTCGGTAACCCAGCAGGCGTGGAAGGCGGGCTCGACCAGCAACCGCAACGTGATCGCGATCCGGCCAGGGACCACGGCCTCTTCGGAAGTGGTGGTTGTGTGCGCGCACATAGATAACATGCCGTCCGGCGCGACGGCGCCTGGCGCGGACGACAACGCCAGCGGATCGCTGGGCGTGCTCCTGGCGGCCGAGGTGTTCCGCGATTTCACCTTCCAGCGGACGGTCCGATTCGTCCTGTTCACCGGCGAGGAGCAGGGGCTCTGCGGCAGCGCCGCCTACGCCGCCCAGTGCGCCGCGGCGGGGGATAACATCGTCGGCGTGCTGAACCTGGACATGATCGCGTGGGACAGCGACAGCGACGGTGTCCTGTGGCTCGATACCCGGCTCACTTCCAATCCCGGCTATGCCGCGGACCGCGCCATCGCCGCGATGTTCACCAACGTGGTGGCCGTCTACGGCATCAGCGGCCTCGCCCCGGAAATCCACGCCAACGGGGTGGATTACAGCGATCATTCCTCGTTCTGGGACGAGGGCTATCCCGCCATCCTCGCGATCGAAGACGACTACGATTTCAATCCTAATTACCACACCACGGCCGACACGGCCTCCACGCTGAATTGGACGTATTTCGCCCGCTTCGTCCAGGCCTCGATCGCCACGGTGGCCCACTTGGCCGGGCCCGTGGACCGCGTCCCGTTCGACGCCGTGCGCGTGGTCAGCGGCCCGTTCGCTCCGACCAGCACGGTGGGTCACGGGATGTTCGTCGCCCGCCACCAGGCGGGCGCGGCGGAGGGCGACGACCGCTGCGACGCGGGCTGGTCCAATGCGCCGGTCATGCCGCTGACCAATCGGCTCGCGCTGATGTCCCGGCCGGGCGGCACGAACCTCTACATGGACGCGCGGCCCCAGGATAGCGAAACGATCTTCCTCGCCAACCTGGTCTCGATCCAGACCAACGCCTCCCTGACGACCACGAACCGGCTGCGGTTTGACTGGGTGGGCGGGGCGGACACGAACGCGGCCTACCTCGTGCGCGTAGCCGTCACGGGGCAGTACCTGGTTGGCGGCGCGAACTACGTTTGCGTGACCAACTTGCGGGAACTGATCGCGGCGGGCGGCTTTCTTTCGCTGCCCGCTTCGCTGCAGGTCACGAATCGCGCCGTGTACGGATCCTGCGAGATTCGCCGCCTCGGCATCGACCGCGAAGCGGTGCTGGCCTTGGATACGGCGGTCCCGACGAACCCGGTGCTGCGGGTGGAGGGCCCGCCGGGCATCCAGGTCGCGGACGCGCTGGAATGGTCGGGCACCCTGACGAACTGGACGGCCATGCCGACGGTAACGAGCCGTGTCGCCGCCACGGCCGCGAATTTCGCCGGCGGTGAGAATCCCGTCTATCCCTCGACCCCGACACCGCCCGCCGACGGCCAGCCGCGATTCTACCGGCTGCGTCGGCGGTGGATTTCGCCGTGACGCCTTCTGGAAGGGCGAGCGTCCCCGCGAGCCGCAAAGACCGCGGCGTGCGCAGGAAATGCCCGGGCGGCCGGCTGGTGTACGAGTTGTACGGGCTGATCGAGGAGGAGATCGCGCTGGTGGAGGGCGGGGGGCATGAAGCGGATCCGACTTGCGCGCCACGCGCGCGAACAGTCGGCCGAACGCGGAGCAGCGAGGCCGAGAAAACGAGACGGTTGTCATTACGGTGTATACGTTCTGCTTTTTAAAGGAAGGCGAGACATGAAGATCAGCTATGATGCGGAAATAGGCACGGTGTATATCCGATTGCTCTCCGGTCGGCACGAGTGTCGCACCGTGCGCCTGTCCTAAGAAGTGGCGTTGAACATCGGCGCCGGCGAGAAGTTGGTGGGCATTGAAATCTTGGACGCCAAGTCGGTCCTTGGAGCCGGCAAGGTCCCCTCCGTTTATCTGGAAGGCCTTGATGCCGCGCCGGCTCCGCTTGTACTCCGCGAAATGCCGGGGAGAAAAATACGGGTCCTGACCGACAGGCCGAAAGCGGGAGAAGATGTATGGCCGATAAAGTAAAGTATGGTTTGACGCGGAGGCCGACTACCTGGAGGTCAGGTTCTCCGAGCAGGCCGGCTATAAAAAAGCCACTGCCCATGACGCCGCTATGGAACGCGTGGACGCCCACGGCAAGGTCATCGGATTCAGCATTCTCGGCGTCAGCCGGTTCAAGAAAATGAATCCACTGGTAGCGGCCTGCCGGATTGGTGGGAACGGGATTACCCGCACAGCTTCACCGGCATGAGCGCCACGGCGGACCTGGACGGGGATCGCGTCGTCAACCTCGACGAGTATCGCGCCCGCACGATCCCGACGAATTCCGATTCGTTCCTCGGGATGTTGTCGCCGCCGCTGGCCGGCGGCCCGCCCGGCCTCATCGTGCGGTGGCGCCGCGTGAAGGACCGGACCTGCCAGGTGGATCGCGCCACGAACCTGCTTTCGTCCGCCGCCTATACGAACGTGTTCGCGAATGTCCCGGGCCAGGCGGATTACACGGCGGTCACCGACACGACCGCCACCGCCGCGGGCCCGTACCTGTACCGCGTGCGCACGCAACCGTAGGAAATGACGGGCCCGACTGCTCGTGTGCTCGACTCTGCTGCTCCGCGACCTGCCGGCGGCCCCATCTCATGCTACACGCGTGTCCTGCGGCATTTACTTTGACATCCACGACCCGCGGCGAGTAGCTTCAAGCTCGTTTTGGAGGGATGGGCATAAACAGGCGGCCGTCCAACAAGGCTCGACAGGTGTCGTGTCCAGCGGCTGAAAAGCATATGAAAAGATCAAAAATAGAGAGGGCCGGGCTCGCGGGGCTGCTGTGGATCGCGGGTGTCGCGGCGGCGGCCGATTTCGACTACGAGGTCAATGATCCGGAGACGAACACCCTCACCATCACCGGGTACACGGGCGCCGGCCTCAACATGGTCATTCCCGATGCGATCGACGGCCTCACGGTGACCGCCATCGGCGACGACGCGTTCGCCCGCGCCGGCGTCACGAACGTGATGATCCCGGGGAGCGTTACCGAAATTGGCGACGGCGTGTTCTATCGCTGTGAGGCGCTCGCGGCGATCACGGTCGAGCCGACCAACCCGGCCTACAGCAGCGCGGACGGCGTTCTCTTCGACAAGCTGGCCACTACTCTCCTGCAATGCCCCGGAGCCAGGGCCGGAGACTATACGGTCCCGGGGGGTGTGACGGAAATCGGGGATCGCGCGTTCGATCACTGCCTCCAGTTGTCCAACGTGACGATTGCGGCGAGCGTGACGGCTATTGCCGACGGGGCGTTCGCGGCCTGTTCCAGTTTGCTGGCCATCCATGTCGACGAGGCCAATGCGGCCTACTGCAGCATGGACGGGGTCCTGTTTGACGAGGCGAAAACCGTCCTCCTGCAATGCCCGGGAGGCAAGCCGGGGAGCTACGCGATCTCAAATGGCGTGGTCCGCATCGGCGACAACGCGTTCGATCACTGCTACGCGATCACCAACATCGAACTGGCGGGTAGCGTGACCCAGATCGGCGAGAGGGCGTTCCAGTCCTGCCGCTTCGCCACGATCGCCATCCCCGCCGGGGTCGCGTCCATCGGGGCGGGCGCCTTTGCCTACTGCCTGAACCTGACGGCTTTCACGGTGGAGGACGCCAACCCCCTCTTCAGCAGCGCAAACGGGGTGCTGTTCGACAAGGGGCAGGGGACGCTCCTTCAGTACCCGGTCGGCGGCCCGGCCGCTTACGCCATCCCGGTCGGTGTCACGAACATCGGTGCGGGCGCCTTCCTCTGGTGCGCCCACCTGGCGGAGGTCACGATCCCCGGCACCGTGTCCTGGATCGGCGAAGAGGCCTTCAGGGGGTGTACGCTGCTGACCGACATCACGATACCCGATTCCGTCACGTGGATCGGCAGAGAGGCCTTCGGTCTTTGCGAATCGCTGGCGCGCGTGGCCCTTGGCGGGGGACTGACCTCCATTGAACCGGAGACCTTCGGCGGATGTGAAAGCCTGGTCAGCGTGATCATCCCGGGCGGCGTCACGAACGTCGGCGGGCAGGCCTTCGATTCCTGCGTGAAGCTCGAACGGGTTTTCTTCGCCGGGAACGCGCCGGCAGACGAGGACGATGTCTTCAGCGGCGCCGACCATGTCACGGTCTATTACCTGCCCGGCGCCGCGGGCTGGGAGGCGATGTTTGCCGACCGGTTGACGGCGCTGTGGAACCCGGAAATGACGGCCTGCTTCAAGGGGGCGGGGACGAACGGATTCGGGTTTACCGTCACCGGCACGACGAACATCCCGGTGATGATCGAATGCAGGACCAATCTCCTGGCCGGTTCGTGGGTTTCCCTCCAGACTAATGCGCTGGTCGGCGGCGCGCTGGTTTTTTACATGGCCGATTCCACCCATCATCGAACCTGTGTCTACCGCATTGCGCCGCCCTGATCCCACCCCGCGGGATGGAGGCGGGAAGTGATGTCGTTGCGCCGTTGTTCTCTGGCGCAGGGCTTTGCGGCATGCTACGGAGAGGCCACGCGGTTCATGAGCAGGCGTTGGCGCGGGAGGTCCATGAGGGTTGCCCCTGGAGACGCTGGCGATGGCGCTTCTGGTGGAACCTGGAGAGCCTGCCCCGGTATTTGCTGGAGAGCCGATTTGGCGGGGACGACGGGACTCGAACCCGCAACACCCAGATCGACAATCTGGTACTCTAACCAATTGAGCTACGTCCCCAGACCGGAAAATCGGGAGCAGTCTAGTCGGCGCCGCCCGTTTTTCAAGCGGAAAACCGAACTTTTTTCAGAACGCGTCCAGCGGGTGGATTACCAGCCCGTCGCGCAACTTGGGCTCGAACCACGTGCTCTTGGGCGGCATGGTCAGCCCGCGGTCGGCCACGGCCATCAGCTGTTCCACCGTCGTGGGATACAACGAGAACGCCACGGCGGCCCGCCCGCTCCGGACGCGCGCCTCGAGCTCTTTCGTGCCGTGAATGCCGCCGACGAACTCGATGCGCGGGTTCTTCCGGGGATCGTCAATGCCGAGCACCGGGCCGAGCAGGCGGTCCTGCAACACGCTGACGTCGAGCGACGCCACCGGGTCCTCCATCGCGGCGGACGGCCACGAGAGGCGGAGCCAGCGGTCGCCCAGGAACAGGTGCACGCGGCCGGGATGCTCCGGGACGGCGTGCGCGGCCGGGGTCACCTCGAACTGCTCCTCGACCTTGCGCAGGAAGGCGTCCGGGGCCAGGCCGTGGAGGTCGCGTACGCACCGGTTGTAGGGCAGGATCTTCAGGCGGCCGGCCGGGAACAGCACGGCGAGGAACCAGTCGGCTTCCCCATCGCCCGCGCCGCCCGCCGCGTGGCGCTCGCGCGCGACCCGGGCCGCCGCCGCCGCGCGGTGGTGGCCGTCGGCGATGTACGCCGCGGGGACGGCGGCAAAAAGACGCTCGAGCGCCGCCGCGTTCCGGGCCTTCCAGATCGTGTGCCGTATCCCGTCGGGCGCGGCCACGTCGTAGAGCGGTTCGGCGCGGCCTTCCTCGTCCACGAGCCGGTCGATCGCGGGCTGGTCGCGGTAGGCCAGCAGGACGGGTCCGGTATGGGCGCCCAGGGCGAGCAGGTGGCGGGTGCGATCGTCCTCCGGCGCCTGGCGCGTTTTCTCGTGCTTGCGGATTACGTTGTGGTTGTAATCGTCGACGTGGCAGGCGGCGACCAGCCCGGTCTGGGTGTGCGCCCCCCAGGTCAGGCGGTAGAGGTAGAGCCCCGGATCGGCGTCGTCCAGGAGGGTGCCGCGGTCGCGGAAGGCGGTGTAGTTCGCCGCCGCGGTCCGATAGACCAGGTCGTCGTGCAGGTCCGTGCCGTCCGGCAGGTCGATTTCCGCGCGGGAGACGTGGAAGAAGCAGTCCGGGTTGCCCTCGGCCTGGCGGCGGGCCTCGGCGGTGTCCACGACGTCATAGGGCGGGCTGGCGACGCGCGCGGCGCGGTCGGCCGGCGGTCGGCACGCCTGAAAGGCTTTGATGCGCATGGGCGGTCCTTGTTCGTTCGTTCCCGGTCACTCGGAGGGTGTCGTATAGCACGGCCCCGGCCGCTTGTCCACCGCCGGCCTCACGCCGGCGGGGCGGCGGCGCGGTCGAGCACCTCGCGCACGGTGCGGGCCAGGGCGAGGGCCTCGAACGGCTTTTGCACGATCCCCTGCGGCGCGATGGCCGGGTCGAGCTCCGGCGCGCCGGCCTCGAGCACATAGCCGCTGGAGATGATGACCGGCACGCGGGGCGCCAGGCGCCGCAGGCGGCGCAGAGTTTCGAGGCCGGAGAGCTCGGGCATGGTCAGGTCCAGGAGGATCAGGTCGGGGGGCCGGGCCTCGATGAGGCGCAGCGCCTCCGGCCCATCGGCGGCCTCCTCGACGGTGTAGCCCCAGCGCTGGAGGATGACGCGGACGATCTCGCGGACGGCCATCTCGTCGTCCACGACCAGCAGGCGCTCGCGGCCGCCGCGGACGGCCGGTTCCGCGGCGGGCGGGGGCGCCGCGCCGGCCGGTTCCGTCAGGCGGGCGAGGTAGAGGCTGAAGTTGGTGCCCTGGTTGACCTGCGAGACGCAGGTGATCCATCCGCCGTGCTGCTTGACGATCCCGTAGGACATGGCGAGCCCCAATCCCGTGCCGCGGCCGGGGCCCTTGGTGGTGAAGAACGGTTCGAAGAGATGGCGCTGCACCTCGGGCGTCATGCCGTGACCGGTGTCCTCGACCGTGATCTTCACGAAGTCCCCCTCGCGCGCGTCGAGCCACTGCCGCGCCTCGTCGCGCTCGATGCGCATGTTGCGCGTGCGGAGGGTCAGGCGCCCCCCCCGGGGCATGGCGTCCACGGCGTTCATGGAGAGGTTCATCAGGACCTGGTGGATCTGGGACGCGTCCGCGGAGATGTCCCAGAGGTCCGTCTGCAGCTCGAGGCGGAACTCGATGTTGGCGTGCACGGTGTGGCGGAGCAGTTCGTGGATCTCGCGCGCGATGCGGTTGACGGAACAGGCCTGGACCCGGAGGGTGCTGCGGCGCGAGAACCCCAGCAGCTGGTTGACCAGCTCGGCCGCCCGCCGCGCCGCCTGGCGCGCGGGCTCGAGGTACTGGCGGAGCCCCGAGGTCCGGCCGAGTTCCATGTCCGCCATGGACAGGTTGCCGAGGATGCCGGTGAGCAGGTTGTTGAAGTCATGGGCGATGCCGCCGGCGAGGCGCCCGATGGCCTCCATTTTCTGCGCCTGGCGCAACTCCTCCTCGAGCTGGCGCTGGCGGGTGAGGTCGCGGAACATCCAGAGCCGCGCGAAGACCTCGCCGCCGGGCCCGGTGGCGGGGGCGGAATAGACCGAAAGGGTCTGCCGCCGCGGCGCCACGATTTCCCACTCCTCGACGGAGATGTCGGCGGGATTGTCCGCGAATTTCCGGGTCCGGAACATGTCCCGGGCCCCGGCGGCCAGCTTGCCGCGCAACAGGTCCTCCAGGTGCTCCAGCGTGGTCCCCGAGATCGTGTGGGGCGCGAGTTCGAACAGGTCGGAGAAGCGCTGGTTGGCGGTCAGGATGCGGCCGGACGGCCATTCCGCCATGAGCAGGCCGTCCGTGATGGATTCGTAGGCGGCCCGCAGGTGCGCGCTGATCTGCTCGAGCCGCTGCTGGGATTCGTGCAGGCGCCCCGTGCGCTGCTCGACCAGGGTCTCGAGCTCGGAGCGGCTCTGGCGCACCTCGCGGATCATTCGGTTGAATGCCTCGGCCAGATTACGGATCTCGCGCGGCCCCTTCTCCGGCACGGTGACGGCGAGGTCGCCCCGGGACACGCGTTGGGCCGCGGAGGCGGCTTCCACGATGGGCCGGGCCAAGCGCCGGCTCTGGAGGCTGCCGAGCAGGTACACGATGGCCAGCGTCAGGAAGACCATGCCGCCCAGCAGCAGCAGGCCCTTCCACAGGGGGGCGAGGATCTCGGCGTACGGGCGCAACCCCACGAGGATCCAGGGACTGGAGGCCCCGATGTGGTCGGGGCCCAGGACCATGGCGGCATAGGCATGGCGGGCTCCGCCGGGTTCGCGATAGAAGCCCTGCGGAGAGCCCGCCCAGAAGCTGGCCGGGTGCGAGGCGTCGAATTTCTGCAGGACGCGGTCCGGGTCGGGATGCTCCAGCACGTTGCCGTGCGTGTCGAGGAGCAGGAGGTAGCCCTGCTGGCCCAGCCGCAGGCCGCGCAGCGTTTCGCTGACGCGGTCGAACGGGCACCGCGCGGTCAACACGTAGCGGGTCTTCCCGTCGGCGCCGGGAATGGGCGCGAAGAACCGGAGGAACAATCCTTCCTGGCCGATGATCCGGCCGGGCGGGGAGATGCCGCTGCGTCCCTCCAGTGCTTGCCGGAAACAGTCCGTGTAGTGCTCGCTTTCCCAGTTCTCGTAGCTGGACGAGGCGATCACCCCCCCCTCGCGGTCGTAGACGGTGATGTCGGCGAACAACCGGCTCATCGTCTTGATCTGCTGCATGTCCCGCAACAGCAGGTCGACGTCGGCGCCCGGCAGGCTCCAGGCCGGGTTGGAGGCCAGCAACTGCAGGTCGGCCGAGGCCCGCTGCATGACGTAGCCGATCTGGTGGCCGGCCACGCGCACCAGCATCCGCAGCACGCGCATCTCCCCGCGGATCAGGGCCTGGTAGGCCATGAACTCGGTGCCCGCGAGAAAGAAGATCAGGGGGAGAAGCGCCGCGAGCAGCGTGGCGCCGAGGACCTGGGTGTGGATGGAGTGGCGCCGGGCGGCTTTCATGGATTCGCCGCCCCGGCCCCGATCCCGAGGGCGCTCCGGAGGCGGCGGACCTCCGCGGCCGTGGAGTTGTACGTGCGCAGCCGGGCGACATCCGGTTTCAGGTAGTAGCTGCTGCGCGCGAGCGCGGCCGCCGGCGGTAAGACGGCCGGGTTGTTCAGCAAATCCGGCGGCATCAGGTCGCGCGCCGCCCGGTTCGGCGTCGCGTAATGAAGGAAGGCGGCGTTCTGCGCGGCGATGTCGGGCTCGAGCAGGAAATCGACGAACGCCAGCGCCTCCCGGATATTTTGCGCGTCGCGCGGAAGGCAGAAGCAGTCCACCCAGAGCGGCACGCCTTCTTCCGGCAGCGCGACGGCGATCCGGTCGTCCTCCGCCGCGGATTTGACGGCGTCCCCGTTGTACAGGACCCCCAGCGCGGCGTCGCCCGCGAGCAGTGCCTTCTGGATCGTCGTGGCGTCCGCATAGTCGCGGACGAGGGGGGCCTGGCGGACGATGGCCTCGCGGGCCGCCTCGAGTTCCTGCGGCTCGCTGGAATTCATCGGGTAGCCCAGGGACAGCAGCGTCACCGCGAATACCTCCTGGAAATCCACGGGCATCATGAGCCGGCCGCGGTAGCGTTCGTCCCACAGCGCCTGCCAGCGGGTCGGCGGTTCCGGGACGAGGTCCTTCCGGTAGGCGAGCAGGGTACAGCCGAAGAGGTAGGGCACCGCGTACGAGGAGATCATTTCATCGGGCAGCGAAGCCCTCGGCGGATCGAGATGGCCCAGGCCGCGAAGCCGCGAGGCGTCCAGCGGCTGCAGCAGGCGCAGGTCCATGAGCGTCTGGATGACGCTGTCGTCCACGATCACGAGGTCGCAGCGTGCGGGATCGGATCGGAGCAGGCCCACGAGTTCGTCCTGCGTGGCGAAGGTCTGGTAGTCCACGGGAATGCCGGTGCGCTCGGTGAAGACGGGAAGCAGCGAGGGATCGATGTACTCTTCCCAGTTGAGCACCCGCAGCACGGGCGGCTCCGGGCCGGCCGGCGCCGGGGCGACCGGTCGCCCGCATCCGGCCGCGAGGATCGCGGCGCACGCGGCCAGACTCGGCCAGGTGAATCGTTTCATGGTGTCGGCATGCCTCGCTGACGAGGATAGTACGGGCCGGGGGAGCGGCGGTCAAGGCGGCGCGCCGCCGCTTTACACGGCGGGCGGCTTCCTTTACCATGCCGGGAGTCTGGCGAAAGGAGCTGTGCATGGCCCCGGCAAGGACAAGGTCGCGTTCCCGGTTCAAGCGGGTGTTGCTCAAGTTGAGCGGCGAGGCGCTCCAGGACCGCGAGGGCGGGCAGAGCTTGAGCCCCGCCATCCTGGCCGCCATCACGGAGCAGGTCCGCGCCGCGCGCGCCCTCGGCGTGCAGGTCGCCATCGTCGTCGGCGGCGGGAACATCTTCCGCGGCCTGCCCGGCGAGGGCCACGGCATCGACCGCGTCACGGGCGACTACATGGGCATGCTCGCGACCATGATCAACGCCTTGGCGATCCAGGCCACGCTCTCCCGCAACCGCGTGGACGCCCGCGCCATCAGCGCCATCGCCATGCCCGCGTTGGCGGACACCTTCTCCCGCCGCACCGCGGTCCACCACCTCGACAAGGGCCGGGTGGTCGTCTTCGGCGCGGGCACCGGCAACCCGTTTTTCACCACCGACACCGCCGCCGCCCTGCGCGCCAGCGAGATCGGCGCCGACCTCCTGCTCAAGGCCACCAAGGTGGACGGCATCTACACCGAGGACCCCGTGAAGAACCCGAAGGCGCGGCGCTTCGAGACCCTGACGTACCAGGAGGCCCTCCAGCGCCAGCTCAAGATCATGGACGCCGCCGCGTTCGCGCTCTGCCAGGAGAACCGGATCCCGATCGTCGTGTTCAATTTCTTCAAGAAGAACGAACTGGTCCGCGCGCTCAAGGGGGAGGCCGTGGGCACTCTCGTCCGCGCCGGCTGAAAAGGAGACCGCCATGGAATCGCTCGACGACGTGCTGCTGGAATCGGACGACAAGATGACCAAGGCCGTGGAGTTCCTGCAGCAGGAGCTCTCCGGGCTGCGCACGGGCAAGGCCTCGCCCAGCCTGGTGGAGAACATCCAGGTCGAGTACTACGGCACGCAGACCCGCCTGCGCCAGCTCGCGGGCATCGCGACGCCCGAGCCGCGCCTGATCGTGATCAACCCCTACGATCCGACCTCACTGCAGGCGATCGAGAAGGCGATCCTGGCGGCCAACATCGGCATTACGCCGATCAACGACGGCCGGATCATCCGCATCCCGATCCCCGAGTTGAGCGAGGAGCGCCGCAAGGAACTGGTCAAGGTCGGCCACCGCATGTCCGAGGAGGCGCGCGTCGCCATCCGGAACGTCCGGCGCGAGGCGAACGACCAGATCAAGACCCTGCAGAAGGGCAGCAAGATCACCGAGGACGAGCGCGACGAGGGACTCAAGGAAATCCAGAAGTACACCGATACCTATATCGGCAAGGTGGACGCCCTGATCGCGGCCAAGGAAAAGGACGTCCTGACGGTATAGTCGACACACTGAACGTCCAACAACCAACGCTCCACTTTCAACGTCCAGGTACTGGAAGTTGGGCGTTGGATGTTGAATGTTGGGCGTTTAAAAAGTCTTAACTTTCCAGCCGTATTGGATTATTATAACGTTTAAGTTCCGGGTGGGCTGCCAACAGGAGGGCGGATCATGAAGCGGATACTCGGGGGCCTCTTGCTCGTGCTGTGCGCCGTCGCGGCTTCTGCGATGGTGAAGATCAACGGGATGGATTACGTTACAATCACCAACGCCGTGGCGCACGCATCCAGCGGGGACACGATCCTGATTTCCACCGGCGTGTATAACGAGGCGGTGGACATCTTCGGCAAGGACCTGACGCTGGACGGGGGATACAACCATGACTGTTCGCTGAAGGTGGTCGGCGGGCAGAGCGTCGTGGACGGCAGCCTGCTGGCGGGCGGCTCGGTGATGACGATCACCGGCAGCGTGGTGAACCTGGTCAACCTGGATCTTCGGGGCGGGCACGTCTTCCTGCTGCCGATGGTGTACCGCGGCGGCGGCCTCAAGATTCTGTCCTCCAGTTCGGTGACGGCGACGGCCTGCCGCGTTTACAGCAACGAGGTGTACGGCATGGGCGGCGGGATTTACGTGACCAATTCCAGCCTCTCGCTCCTGGACACCGACGTGTTCTCCAACCGGGCCGAGCGAACCCATGCCCTCGCGACTCCCCCGAACGCCTTCGGCTGGGGCGGCGGGATCTGTGTGGAGAATGGGCTCCTAAATCTCGACGGCGATTCCGTGATCTGGGACAACTGGGCCTTCAACGAGGGGGGCGGAATCTGCGCGCAGGAAAGCTGGACGCTGATCCGCGATACGGATGCGGATGTGCTGCGCAACTCGGCGTCCAACGGCGCGGGCCTGGCGGTGAACGGTGGGTTTCTCGAAGTCAGTTCGGGCGCGGATGTCGCCGGCAACACCGCCGAGGGCCGGGGCGGGGGACTTTTGTTGAGGGGCGGGGCGACCGGCATCCTGCACGGCAGCCAGACAAGCGTAGGGGTTCTGGAGAAAAACCAGGTCACGAACGGGATGGGCGGCGGGATCTGTGTCCTGGATTCGACCCTCATCATGAGCAACCGCTCGCGGGTGGCGTTCAACAGCGCGACGGAGGCGGGAGGGGGAATCTATCTGTCGAACAGCGTGTGCTTGCTGGACGGCGCGTATATCGGTTGGAACGGGTACACCAATTCGGCGTTGAGCGGCGGCGGCATGGCGGCGGTCGCCTCAACGGTCACGCTGGCCGGCGCCAGCTACGTGCGGGGCGGTCGCGCCTTGGGGGGCGGTGGGATCGCCGCCGACCGTTGCACCCTGTACGTGGGATCCGACGCGGTCATCGGCGAAGCGGACCCGTTGAACGCCAACCAGGCCTGGGTAGGCGGGGGGATTTATGCGGGGGATTCCCGCATCGAGGTTAACGGCGGGGTCTGGAATAACCTGGCCTTTTTTGGCGACGGCGGCGGCCTGGCGCTGGAGGATTGCGAACTGGTGGCCGGCAGTGCCCGGTTCTACGGCAACAGGACCGTCGGCCGAGGCGGCGGGATATCCATGGTGGGCGGAACGGGCACCTGCTTCGGCGTCCAGATCGTCAGCAACGCGGCGGCCTACGGCGGGGGCGCCGCCTTCGTGAACACGGCGGGCTTCGCGATCTACGGCGCCAGCCTCGTGGCGTCGAACAGCGCCACGGTGAACGGGGGAGGGATTTACCACTCTTCCACGGGAACCACCTCGGTGCGGGACTCCGTGCTCCAGAACAACAGCGCGGCCGGCTACGGCGGCGCGATGTGCGTGGTCTCCGGGGCCGTGGACGTGCGCAACGGGGAGATGATCGCGAACTCGGCCGGCGCGGCCGGGGGGGCGGCCTACGTGACCAACGCCGCGTTAAGCGTTTTTGCCACTCCGGCGGGCGCCACCATTTACGACAACCAGGCCGAGCAGGGCGGGGGCATTGCCGCCCATGGAGGGGCCTTCGCCAACCTGACCGGCGAGGGCGACTTGTTGCTGACAGGCAACCGGGCCCGCGGCGACGGAGGCGGCCTCTGGCTTTCTCAGGCGGCGGCCTTCGGCCAGGGCCGGATCTACGTCGGCGGCAACACGGCCAGCAATTGCGGCGGCGGTATGTTGGTGGAGGACAACTCCTCCATCCTGATGTTCCCCCGTCCTGTGGGCGGCGGCTACATCTACAATAACCGCGCCGGGATCTCGGGCGGAGGCCTTTGCCTCTCCAACGATGCCCGGGCCGAGTTGACCGATGTGCGCATTGGCTATACCGATCCGTTCAGCAGTTCGCCCAACTATGCCCGCGGCACCAACAGTTTCCAGGGCGGCGGGGGCGTCGCCGTGCTGGGCGGCTCGCGGCTCTACGGCACCAACATCTGGGTCGGGTACAACGTCAGCTCGAATGCCGGCGGCGGCATCTACGTGAACGGGTCCATGCTGTCCGTGCGGGGCGACCTGTACCGAACGCCCGCGGACGGGCTCCTGCCGCCGAACCGTTTTGAGTACAACCGCGCGGCGTCGGGCAACGGCGGCGGCGTGTGCGGCATCATGAGCGTCTTCGAACTCTGGGATGCCCTGGTCTTCAGCAACCGGGCCCAGCGCGGGGGCGGCATCCAGGTGGACGCCAGGGCGACGGGCACCTTTTACAACGTGGTCATCGCGGATAACACGGCCAGCATCACCGGCGGCGGGGTCCGGGTCTTCAGCGCCGATTCCGAGGCCGAACTCGTGCATTGCAACCTCGCGTACAACTGGGGCGACGGCTTGAGCGGCGACCCCGCCGCGTGGGTGCAGTTGACCTACAGCATTGTGTGGGGCAACTCGGGCCTGCCCTTGACCCTCGGCCACATTGTCAACTATTGCGACGTCGAGGGCGGCTACCCGGGGACGGGCAATTTCAGCGCGCCGCCGCTCTTCAAGGGCTGGCCCCAGGGCGATTACCGCCTGCTCTTCGGCTCGCCCTGCATTGACCAGGGCCTGTCCGGCGTCCTGTGGCTGTACGACTGCATCGGGGAGCCGCGCCCCTTCGGCGCCTGGCCGGACCTCGGGGCGTACGAGTACAACAGCGACTGGTACGACAGCGACGACGACATCATCCCTGACGGCTGGGAGGACGACCACGGCCTGGATCCGCTGGTCGCCGATGCGCTCCTGAACAGCGACCCGGACGAGTACCTGAACATCGAGGAATACATCAGCGACACGGACCCCCTGGACGGAAGCAGCCATCTGTACATCACGTCCATCACCAACGGCGCGACGCGGGACGTCAGCTTCCTGTCCTCCACGGCCCGGGTCTATGCCCTCTATGCGACGCCGTACATGACCAACGACGCCACCTGGGTGGTCGTCGGCACCAACGCTAACCTGCGGGGCAACGGCGCCACCTACACGGCGATGGACACCAACGCGCCGGCCGCGGGGGCCTTCTACCGCGTGGACGTGCGGCTGCCGTAAGAAGAAGCGGCGCGGCCGGCGGGTCGAGGAGGGGCCGCACGTCGGGGTGATGGTTTGCCGCAAAGGCGCAGAGAGCGCGAAGAAACGCATCTACGCCTTGCGCGGGGCTCGCCTGCACCGAGCCTTCGGCGGGGGCGGTGTGGAAGCCGTCCCTCCCGATGTAAGGTTCTCAACATCCGCCAGATCCTGGTGTCTTCCGGCAAGGCGCTTGGCGGCCACCAAATCCTCGCGGGCGATAAATGAAACGGTGAGGTCTCCCAACACCACCTGCTCGCGCCGGGCGTAGGCCTTCGAGAAATCCAGTCCGCCCACGCCGCAGAGCAAATCAATCCTGTAGGGCGGGTGCCCCAATTGGATGACGGTGGTCGGGTCCTGGAAATCCGCGGCCGTCAGGCCGAGCGAGCCGAACCCGAAGTCCTCCATCGCCTTCAGCAGTCGGGCGACGTTGGAGGCGGAAGGACCGATCCAGATGTCGAGATCCTTGGTGTAGCGCGGGAATCCATGGTAGGCGACCGCGTATCCGCCGATCACCAGGTACTCAACGCCGCGGGCGCTTAACGAGGCGATAAACTCTTTGAAGTCCTTGCCCAGCATTCCCGTATTTCCATTCGTGGTACTCCGCGCGAAGCGACTCGAGGGCGCTCAAGCGCTCGGCGGGCGTCCGGGCGCGCCAGTACTCGACCTCGTTTCTCGGGGCGGTGAGCTTAGTCCGCGTGACATGCCGCGCAATCATCCGTGGCTTTCCATATATTACTATAGCATGTTCGGCGGAACGATAACAACAAAAGGGAATCCTATCACGACAACCCGTACAGCGCGTCGAAGTGCGCGAATGTCAGCGCGACATACGCCAGGCCGACGAGGGCGCCGAACGGGTAGGCCAGGAACCAGGTCACGGTGATCTTCGGCTTGTAGAACTTCAGGCTGGTCGCCGTGGTCATGACGTTCGCCCAGATCCACCAGAAACTCGCCAGGGCGAGGAGGTAGAAGCCCCAGCGCGAACCCGCGAAGGCCAGGGCCACCGCGACGACGTTGGCCGGGCAGGCGACGAAGACGTCAGCGAACGCAATCCCGTAGTGCGTGGGCTGCTGGTGCCAATCGTCCTGCGAGCCGTCCGGGTTGCGGAACACGCCGCCGCGCATGATCTTGAGCTGTACCACCCATAGGATAAGGCAGAAAACGCCCATCAGGCCGAGCAATCCGTACAGGCTCCACCGGGCGAAAACGGTCAGGCTTTCCATGGCACCCTCCTTCGGCGCGAGGTATACACCCGCGCGACCGTGGCCGCAAGCGGGACGGGTTCAGGGCAGCGCTTGAATCGCGAATGTCTTCAGCGTCGATGCAGCCGTGTTGGTGAAGACAGCGATGGTCTCGAACCAGGGCGGCTGCCCGCCGTGGGCCGTGGCCACGGCTTCCTCGCGGGTGGGGTAGGCGTGCGAGCCCTTTGCGGACAGGACGCGGTATTGCTTCCCGTCCCGCGCCGTCCAGGCGATCACCGTCCCGGCTTCTGTCTCCCGGATGTCGACGATTTGAAGAAACGTGGAGTCGTCCCCGGGATTCGTCCCCGCGGCGGCCTCGTCGCCGTCGCCGACATGGTCGCCGTCGCTGTCGGGATTGTTCACTATCGTGGCCGTGGCCGGGTCGAACGCCGAGCCCTCGACCTCGGCCCGGTCGGCGAGCCGGTCGCCGTCATTGTCTTCGTCCAGTTCGTCCGGGACGCCGTCGCCGTCGGTGTCGAGATTCGGCCGCTTGAGGTCCGCGGCCTGGAGGAAGCCCGAGTGGTTCGCGGCCGGCCCGTTGGTGCCGGTGCCGATGCCGCCGGGCTGGCCGGCGGCGCCGACGTGGCGGAACGCGGCGCTTCCGAGCGTGACCGTGTTGTCGGACATCCCGCCGGCCGCGTCGTGGACGGAGGCCAGCTGGCGATACTCCTGGCCCGTAGCCGTCTGCGCCGCCGCCAGGACTCCCAGCGCGAGGAGCAGGGTCTTCATCGCGCCGCCTCGAGCGTGTCCAGCCGCCGCCGCAGCTCCGCGTTCTCCCTGCGCAGCTCCTGGAGCTGGCCGTCCAGTTCCTGCACCGCGCGGACGAGGTAGGGCTGGGTGTTGTAGGTGTCGATCATCAGCAGGCCCTCGCCGTCCTCGACGACGCTTTCCGGGAAGACCGCGCGGTACTCCTGCGCGATGTAATTGCAGTAGTCGCGGTCCTCGATGGACGGGTGCCGGCCCTTGTACTCCCCGGTGTAGCGGAACCGGACCGGCCGCAGCCGGGACAGGGTTTCCACGGCGTTGGTGATCGTGCGCACGTCGGTCTTGATCGAGGCGTCGGAGTTCGCCAGCCACTCGCCGGCCGTGGTCTTGGAGGCGTTCCCCTCGACCTCCAGCGCGTTGGCCGCGGGCGTTCGACCCACGCCCACCCGCGAGGCGTCGCGCGCGATGACCAGGTGCGGGCCGGACAGGATAGCCCCGTCTTTCCCGGATATCTTCAGTTGGTTCGCGCTGCCGTCGTACTGCACAAACATTCCGTAGGTGCTGCTCTCGCCTTCCGTCAGGTAGATTTGCGAGCTCTTGTTGGCGCCGGAATTGAGCGGGGAGATGGTCAGCGTGCCCATGTCCGCCGAGCCCACCACCCGGACGCCGTTGGAAGCGCGGACGTTGAACTGGTCGGAGAGGGTGGAGGCGAAGTCAGCCTCCGTGCTGTCCGCCCAGACGAACGCGCCCTGGTGGCTGGCCCTGGCCCGGTAGCCGGCCGCGAAGCTGTAGAAGGCGCTCGCGTTGTTGCTCTTCCCTCCGGGAATCATGCTGTACCCGCCGTCCGCCCGGTTGTCCGCGCCGCCGGCCACCGCGGCGAACCCGGCGGCGAAGTTCGTGGCGCCGCCGCTGACCGTCCCGTAGTGGCCGTCCACGACGTTTCGGCAGCCGCCGCCGATGGCGCCGTAGGAGCCCTGGCAGAAGTTCCGGAGGCCGCCGCCGATGAA
>JAGNIJ010000056.1 GCA_018001225.1 Kiritimatiellia bacterium
CTTTCGCCCATGCCCAGGGTGAAGCCCTCCCACTCGGTAGTCAGCGGGATGACCTGCACGGTGTACCGCGAGGCATTTTCAAAGGTGAGCCGGTTGGCTTTTTTGTCATAGTCCTCGCAGCCGATCAGCGGAAGCAGGGCGGCGGCGACCAGAATGCCGAAAATCACTTTTTTCATAGTCTCCATCCTCGATTGTGCGTAGTGACGGCTTAACTTTTCATTACCCTCGAATTTATACGGGGTAAAGATGACAGAAGCAAAATGGGAGTCAAGAGCGATGATGCGGGACGGGCGGCAGCGGCCCCTGCCGCGTCGGGATCGCGAATTACTGTTTCCCCGTCGGGCCGGCTTTGTTATATCTTATCGGAAGCCGGGATGGAACCGGTCCCGCCGGCCGGGCCGGGAAGGAGCCGAACATGTCCAGATTGGAAAACGAAGAGATCCAGAAGATACTGCCGCACCGGTACCCCATGTTGCTGGTGGACCGGATCCTGGAGTGCGACGACAAGGAATGGGTGGTCGGCATCAAGAACCTTTCGGCCAACGAGCCCTTTTTCCAAGGGCATTTCCCGGGCCACCCGGTCATGCCCGGCGTGCTTCAAATGGAGGCCATGGCGCAGGTCGGCGGCGTCCTGTTGAGCCGCGTGCTCAAGCAGGAGGGGCGGATCGCCTATTTCATCGCCATCGACAACGCCCGGTTCCGCAGGATTGTCCAACCCGGCGACCAACTGCGCATCGAAGTCAAATTCAGCAAGTTGCGCATGGGCATGGCCAAGGTCCATGGAACCTGCACCGTGGACGGGGAGATGGCCTCCGAGGCCGACCTGATGTTCGCGTACAAGTGAGACAGGCATGGCGAAAATTCATCCGACGGCCATCGTAGACCCGGGCGCGGAGGTCGGCGCGGACGCCGACATCGGCCCCTATTGCGTCGTCGGCCCGCGCGTGAGGATCGGCGCCGGCGCCCGGCTCATGGCGCACGTGTTCATGGAGGGATGGACCACCCTCGGCCCGGGATGCACCGTGTTTCCCTTTGCCAGCCTCGGCACGCAGACCCAGGATCTCAAGTACAAGGGCGGGGCGCCCCGCGTGGAGATCGGCGAGAAGACGACCCTCCGCGAATACGTCACCGTGAACGCGGCCACGTCGGACGGCGACGTGACGCGGATCGGCGCGCGCTGCCACATCATGGCCTACGCGCACATCGCGCACGACTGCTGCGTCGGCAGCGACGTGATCATGGCCAACTGCGCGACCCTGGCCGGGCATATCACCGTGGAGGACCAGGCGATCATCGGCGGGCTGTGCGGCGTGCACCAGTTTGTCCGGATCGGCCGCATGAGCATCATCGGCGGCTGTTCCAAGGTGACCCAGGACGTGCCGCCCTTCATGATGGCGGACGGTCACCCGCTGGAGATTCACGGCATCAACAGCGTGGGCCTGAAGCGGCGGGGCGTCGGCGAGGAGGTCCAGCGGCAGATGAAAAATGCCTACCGCATCCTGTACCGCGAGGGCCTCTCCACCAGCCAGGCGCTCCAGCGGCTGGAGGCCGAGCCTGTCCGCGCCCCGGAGATCGAGGAACTCATGGAGTTCATCCGCCATTCGCAGCGGGGGATCGTGCGCTGATGAAAAAATGGATACTGGGGTTGGGCGTGGGGCTGGCCGTCCTGGCCGCGCCCCCGGCGCCGGCGATCGAGCCGAGAGTCAACTTCAGCTTCGACCAGGTGGACGTGCGGCTGCTGGTCAAGCTGGTGGGGGACATGACCGGGCGGCGTTTCGTGGTGGACAAGGGCGTGACGGGCACGGTGACGGTGATCTCCCCGGCGCCCGTCCCGTCGTCGGAAGTGTACCCGCTTTTCGCCTCGATCCTGGAGGCCCACGGGTTCGCCGTGGTGGAGAGGGAGGGCCTCTGCTACGTTATGCCGCTGCCCGAGCGCGGGGTGGCCGGGGGAAGAATCGTCGGGCCGGACGGGGACGTCACCGGCGGGGGGCTGGTGACCCGCGTGATCCGGGTGCAGCACATCAGCGCCATCGAACTGCGGAAGATCCTGGAGCCCATGGTGCGCGGCGGGAAAAGCGGGGCGCTGGTGGCCTTCGGTCCGTCCAACCACCTGCTTGTGACCGACACGGCCGAGAGCGTGAAGCAGCTCGAGCGGATCGTGTCCGAGCTGGACAAGCCGGGCGCCGGGCAGGCGGCCGAGTTCGTCGCGCTGCAGCACGCCTCCGCGGAGGAGGTGGCCGCGCAGCTCCTGTCCGCGATGCGCGGCCTGCAGACGGCCGGGCAGAGCTTGAGCCGCCACGTCCAGCAGGTGGCCGAGGGCGGCGCCTCCGTGCCCACCGACGTGGCCGTCGTTCCCGCCGTCTCCGCCAACGGCCTGGTCCTGGTCGGCGCGCCCGTGCAGGTCGCCGAACTGAAGCGGATCGTGCAGATGATGGACGTCGAGCCCGCGGCCGGGCAGGGCCGGCTGCACGCCGTGTTCCTGAAATACCTTTCCGCGGACGAGGCGGGCAAGAGCCTCAACGCGCTGCTGGCCAAGACGGCGGAAAAGGACCAGCGCCAGCGTATTGCCATCGAACCCAACATCTCCAACAACGCCCTGATCATCGAGGCGTCCGCCCAGGATTTCGAACTGGTCCGCGCCCTGCTGGCCCAGCTCGACCAGATGCCGCAGCAGGTGCTGGTGGAGGTGCTTATTGCCGAGGTCGCCGTCGGCAACGACCTGGATTTCGGCGTCGAGTGGGCCACCATCGACGTGCCGAAGTCCGGCCGCACGACGGCCATCGGCCGTTCCCGGCCCGGGGAGACCGACGAGATCATGGACCTGGTGACCGAGCAGGTCTTTCCGCAGGGGATGGCCATCGGCGTGGCGCGGGGAACCTACACGGACGCGGACGGCAACATCGTGCCCCGCATCCCGTTTCTCATGCGGGCGTTGGCCCAGAGCCGTGACGTGAAGATCCTGTCCAATATCCCCCTCTGGGCCCAGAACAACACCGAGGCCAGCCTGTCCGTCGTGGACAATATCCCGGTGCTGAAATCCACCATCGAAGGCGGCTCCGGCACCGCGCGCGACGTGATCCAGAACATCGACCGCATGGACGTCGGCATCAAGCTCAAGCTCACGCCGCACGTGAACCCGGAGCAGGAAGTGCTGATGCAATTGAATCCCAGCATCGAGGCGATCACCGACGAGGGCCCGGAGGATATGTTCGCGCCCACCATTGCCAAGCGGGAGGTGTCCACCACCGTGACGGTGCCGGACAAGGCCACGGTCATCATCAGCGGCCTGATCCGCGAGGACGAGGTCCGGTATGTCGGCAAGGTGCCGATCCTGGGCGACATCCCCCTGCTGGGCCTGCTCTTCCGCAGCCAGTCCACCCGCAAGCAACGGACTAACCTGCTGATCTTCGTCACGCCGCACATCGTCACCGATATACGCGAGGCGGCCGACCTGAAAAAGTCGCTGGAGCGGCAGGCGCAGTTGTCGGGCGTCCGGACCAACCTGGACGCGAAGCCGGTCCGGAGGAAGTGAGCCATGCGCCTGGACGAGGTGCTCGTTCGCCGGGGGAAAGTCACGCCGGAGCAGGTGGAGGAGGCGCGGGCCCGGGGCGCGGGCAAGGCCTCGGAGGCGGAATGGGGGCCGGTCCTCGTCGAGATGGGCGTCCTGACCGAGTGCGAATGGCTGGAGGCGCTGGGTGAGTTGTACGGCTGCGACGTCCTCCGGGAGCCCGCTGACAACCTGCTGGATCCCGCCCTGGTGTCCCAGTTGCCCGTCGAGTGGGCGCGCGCGCACGCCATGCTGCCGGTCCGCCAGGGTCCGCGCCTGTGCGTGCTGACGAGCGATCCGTCCGATCTCGCGGCGCTGGAGGACCTGGCGCTCATCCTGGGCGAGGAGGCGGCGCCGCTGCTGGCGCCCCGCCGGGAGATCCTGGCGGCCATCGAGCACTGCTACGTCCGCAAGACCGAGACGCCCGGCGACCTGCTGCGCGGCCTGCAGCCGGCGGCCCCGGGCGAAATGCCGGAACGCGCGGCGGATGACCTGCTGCGGACGGCCGAGCAGGCCCCGGTGACCCAGCTGATCAACCTGATCCTGCTCCAGGCGCTCAAGGCCCGGGCCTCGGACGTGCACCTGGAGCCCTACGCGAACAGCCTGCGCCTGCGCTACCGGATCGACGGCCTCCTGTACGAGCAGTCGTCCCCGCCCAAGCACCTCGAGGCCCCGCTCGTTTCCCGTCTGAAGGTCATGGCCCGGCTGGATATCGCCGAGAAGCGGCTCCCCCAGGACGGCACGGCGCGCGTGCGGGTGGGCGAGCAGGAAGTGGATATCCGCGTTTCCACGATCCCCGTCGCGGAGGGGGAGCGGGTCGTGCTCCGCCTGCTGAACCGCGAGTCCACCCTCATGCCGCTTTCGGACCTCGGCATGCCGGCGCCGCTGCTGGCCCGCTTCCGCGAGCTGGTGGCCCAGCCGAACGGCGTCATCCTGGTCACCGGCCCCACGGGCAGCGGCAAGACCACGACGCTCTACGCCGCGCTCCAGGAGCTGGACAAGGCGCACGCCAACATTCTCACCATCGAGGACCCGATCGAGTACCAGCTGCCGCACATCGGCCAGATGCAGGTGAAGCCGAAGATTGGGCTGACCTTCGCCTCGGGCCTGCGCCATATCCTGCGCCAGGATCCGGACGTCATTCTCGTGGGCGAAATCCGCGACGTGGAGACGGCGGAAATCGCCGTGCGCGCGTCGCTGACGGGCCACCTCGTCTTCAGCACCCTGCACACCAACGACGCGGTCAGCGCGGTCCTCCGCATGGCGGACATGGGCGTGGAATCCTATCTTCTGGCCGCGGCGCTGCGCGCGGCCATGGCGCAACGGCTCGTTCGCCGGCTGTGCCCCGAGTGCCGCCGCCCGGGAGAACTCCCGGTGGAGGAGGCGGAATCCCTGGGCCCCGCGGGGCGCGGGCTGGCGGGAACTCGCGTCTGGCAGCCGGCGGGCTGCCCCCGGTGCCGCGGGGGGTACCTGGGCCGGCTCGGCCTGTTCGAGCTCATGCTGGTGGACGACGAGGTCCGGGAGGCCGTGCGCGCCAACCGGCCCCTCGCCGAGATCCAGCGCCTGGCCGTCCGGCAGGGCATGCGCACGCTGCAGGACGATGCCGTGGAGAAAATCCGGCGGGGCGAGACCAGCGTGGCCGAAGTGCTGCGGGCGGTCGGCCGGATGGACGTCCGCGGGGCGGCCGGATGAAAACCTTCGCGTACCAGGGATTCAACCATGCCGGGCGGCCCGGCGCGGGATTGATCGAGGCCCTGGACGCCAAGGATGCCCGGGAAAAACTCTTCACGCGCGGCATTCTGGTCGAGACCCTTCAGCCGGCAGCCCAGGAGCGAGCCGGCCGATTCCGTCGCGCGGACTCGTCCTTCGACGTCCCCGCCCGCGCGATGCTCTACCGCGAACTGGCCGCGCTGTTGAAGGCCGGGCTGCCGCTGACCCAGTCGCTCGAGGTCATCCTCGCCGCTCCCGAGTCCGGCCGCCACCAGGCCCGGCTCGCCGACCTGCGCGACCGGATCCGCGAGGGCTCTTCCTTCGCCGACGCCCTGGGCTCGAATCGGTCGGTCTCGCCGTTCGAAAAGGCCGTGATCCAGGTCGGCGAGCGGACGGGCCGGCTGGACGAGGTGCTCGACCGCATGGCGCGCTTTCTCGAGGAGCAGGGGCGGGTGCGCGAACGGGTGCAGACCGCGCTGCTGTACCCGGTGATCGTGCTGATCCTGGCCGTGATCATTGCCGTTGTCACCCTGGGGATCATGCTGCCCCGTGTGGCAAAGCTGCTGGAGGAGGCCCGCATGGAACTGCCCGCCATCACGCGGGCGACGCTGGCGCTCGGGCGCTGGGGCGCGCCGGTCCTGCTCGCGGCGGTCCTCGGGGCGGGCGTGACCGGGATCGTCCTCGCGCGGCGCCTGCGCACCGCGCCGGAGTCCCGCCGGCAGTGGAACCGGCGCTTTTTCAGGTGGCCGCTGGCGGGCCGCGCGTACGGGGCGCTGGTCAACCTGCGTTTTGCCCGGACGCTGGCCCTCCTCCTGGACGGGGGCGTCCCGCTGGTCGAGGCCGTCCCGCTGGCGGGGAAGGCCACGGGCAGTTCGTGGACCGGCTTCCTGGCCGGGGAGCAGGCCGAGGCCATGCGCCACGGGCGGAACCTCGCCGACGCCCTGCGCCAGATCCCGCCGCTGGCGGGTTCCCTGCCGGTCTGGATCCAGGCGGGCGAGGCGGGCGGCAAGCTGTCCGACCTGCTGGAGCACGCGGCGGACCGTTACCAGCAGCAGTGGGACCGGATCATCGCCCGGAGCCTGGGATTGTTGGAGCCGCTCCTGATCGTCCTGGTGGGCGGTTTCGTGCTGCTCGTGGCGCTCGCCACGCTCCTGCCGATCATGTCGCTCAACCAGACACTGCAATAGGAGGTTCCCATGGGCTCCCCGCGTTTCCTCAACGGTCTGCTTTCGGCGGGACTGCTGGGCACGCTGGTCTTCGGCGGACTGCTCATCGCCGGCCTCGTCGAACTCTGGCGTGGCGATCCGGGGTACAACTGGACCCACCGCGACATGCGGATGACGCTTCCGGAAAGCCGCGACTGGCTGGAAGTCTATGTCGGGGGCGAATTGCTCCAGGCGCACCTGGAGCGCAAGAGTCTGGCCACGGCCGGCCCCGACGGGACCTCCTACCCGGTGCTGGAGCGCGATATACGCGTTCGCCGGAATAACTGGCTGGAACGGAAAACCGAGCTAGCCCTGCGGGCGATACCGGAAGCGTTCCTCTGTGGCCTTTCCCTGGCCTGCCTGGCCATGGGCGTGTTCCGCCGCCGCCGAGGGGAAACGCCATGCGCTTCCTGAAAGGCGGCGCGCTGGTTCTCGCCGCAAGCCTCGCCGGAGGCTGCGCCGGGATCCGGACCGGCTACTTCAGCGAGCCGTACACCGGCGACCCGCCGCGGCGTCCCGGGCCGCGCACTGCGTACGAACGATCGCGCCGGAACGAGATTCCCCTGCCCGGGCTCAAGCTGAAGGTAGACCTGCTCAACAACGTGCAGGTGTCCGACTCCATTTGGTTCGGTATCGGCATCCCCATGGTTCCCGTTCGTGTCCGGCACCCCCGCCCGCCCGCGCCGGGTCCTACCTGCGTGGTGCAGGTCCGGTTCGAGGCGCTCGAACCGGGAATCGCGTTCGATCCCGCCCGGGCCCGTCTCGTCGTGGACGGGACGTCGCATACCCCGACGGCATTTCAGCCGTACCTGTGGTCCACCGGCCGCTGGGAATCCGTCGCGAGCGCGCCTCTCGACGCCGCGCCGGATCGGGACTACAAAATCGAACTGCATTTCGCGACACCGCGGCCGCGGCCGGAGCAGGATATCCTCTTGGACCTCGGTCCCGCCATTCGCCATCCGGGCCTGGATCCGTTCCCGATAATCCATTTCCGGAAACAGAAATGGCGCGAATTCTACAGCTGATCCGCGCAGACGATGAATCCCCCCCGGGGGTTCCATTGGGGTAGCGGGGGACACGGACGGAGTCGCTCCAAAACCGGACTCATCCTCGCATTTGCCCCTTCTCCAAAACGCCTCGCAGTTTATAAAGTGCGAGGCGTTTCATCGGGCGGATCATCCCGCCCTCCGGGGCGGTTGCAGCAGGCGAATCAAACAAACCAGCAAGGGATGCGACCCGGGAAGAACCCGGTACATTCGGCCATACCGAGCCACCAGCCCGCAGGCTTTCAATGTTCGTACATGCCGTTGCAGCGAGGCGCGGGAAATCCCCGTGGTTTGAATGAGCGTGCGCAGATCGGCGGGTTCCTGGCACAGGGTTCGCAGGACCGCAAGCCGCCGGGTGTGGGAGAAGCCCTTGGCGATCCGGATGATTTCGGCATGATCGGCATTCGGCTCGCGGGCAAAAGCCTTCTGCAGGGCGGTCAGCAGGGGGTTGGCGCTTGGAACCTGCGGATCGGTTACGGGTCGGTACCTGACGATAGGCCCTGATCGAACAGCGCGGACGAGTCCCCGCGACTGAAGCCGGCGCAACTCCTGGCTGGCGCGCGACTGGCTGATCCCGGCTCGTTCGGCCAAGTTGGACACTGTGCGATCAGGATACTGTACGATCAACCGGAGAAGCCCGAGACGGGTTTCGCCCGCCAGCACACGAGAGGTACGCCAGAGGGTTGGATTCATCATCATTTCCTATCGCCTCGCACTTTATAAACTGCGAGGCCTTGATAAAAGCGCATACTATCGAAGCGTCAAATGGAAAACGGCGCGCCGGTCGCCAGGAACGATTCAAGAACGGCCAGGCCTTCCGGCGTGCCCATGTCCAGCAGCGGGGCGGGGGCGGCGAAGGCCGCCAGGAGCCCCTGCTCCGCCAGCGACGGAAAGACATCGGTTTCCAGCGAAAGGGTCCGCCCGGGTTCCAGGGAATCCAGCACGCGGCGGGGGACCACGTAGACGCCGCCGTTCACCCAGCCGGATTCGCGCCGGGCCTTTTCGCGGAACGCGGTCACGCGCCGCGCCTCGTCGAATTCCACGGTTCCGTAGCGCCCGGCTTCCTCGATCCGGGTGACGGCGAGCATCGCGGGCGGAGATTTCCAATCCCTGGAAACCGCATGCCATGCCTTTTCCAATGATTGGAAATCCAGGCGGGGCAGCAGGCTGTCGCCGTTCAGCACCAGGCACGGGTCGGTCGCGATCCACGGCTCGACGTATTTCAGCCCCCCGCCGGTGCCCAGCGGGGCCGGTTCGCGCGACAGCGAAATCGTGCATGGTGAATGGTGAATGGTGAATAGTTCCTGAACACTGAACACCGAACACTGAACACCCGATTGGAGTTCCTCCCCGTGCTCGCGCAGCCAGTCGAGCAGGCGGTCCGCCATGTATCCGGCGGCGATATGCACCCGAGTGATGCCGCCGCGGGTGAGCCACTCCAGTTGCCACTCCAGGAACGGACGCCCGGCGAGCGGGACGAGGGCCTTGGGCCGGTCGGCATACAGCGCGCTCAAGCGCGTGCCTCGTCCGCCGGCGAGGATGACCGCCTGCATCATGAAGCGTACTGTTTGGGTTCGATTTTGTACTTCGTGATCTTGTAGCCGAGGATGCGCTGGGTGCTGTCCAGCGTCCGGGCCGCCGCGGCCACGTTGCCGCGCGAGGACTTGAGCGCGTCGCGGATCAGGTCGCGCTCGTAGGCCTCCACCAGACCCTTCAGCGTGCCCGCCGGCGCCGTGCCCACCGCCTCCGCCGTTTGCAGGGTGGGGGGCAGGTGATAGGGATGGACCACGTCGCCCTCGGCCACCAGCACCGCCCGCTCGATGCAGTTTTCCAGTTCGCGCACGTTGCCGGGCCAGTGGTAGCTCATCAGCATGTCGATCACCGCGCTGGACAGACGGCGGACTTTCTTGCTGTTCTCCTTGGAGTACTTTTCCAGGAAGTGATCCGCCAGCAGCACGATGTCCGCCTTGCGCTTGCGCAGCGGCGGCACAAAGATGGGGAAGACGTGCAGCCGGTAGAAGAGGTCCTCCCGAAATCTCCCCGCGGCCACCATGGCGGGCAGGTCCTTGTTGGTCGCCGTGATGAGCCGGCAGTTGGTCTTGATCGTGGTCGTGCCGCCGATCCGCTCGAACTCGCGCTCCTGGACAACACGCAGGAGCTTGATCTGGATGGACGGCGGGATGTCCCCGATCTCGTCCAGGAACAGCGTGCCGCCGTGGGCCAGCTCGAACCGGCCCTTGCGGTCGGCCAGCGCCCCGGTGAAGGCCCCCTTGACGTGCCCGAACAGCTCGCTCTCGATCAGGTTCTCCGGCAACGCGGCGCAGTGCGCCTTGACGAACGGCTTGTCCGCCCGCTCGCTGTTGTAATGGATCGCGGCGGCGACGAGTTCCTTGCCGGTGCCCGTCTCGCCCTCGATCAGCACCGTGGTCGGCGTCTTGGCGACCTGGGCGATCTGGTCGTACACGATCTGCATCTCGTGCGAGTTGCCGATGATGTTGGCGGGTCGGAACCGGCTGCGGAGTTCCTCGCGCAGGCGCTGGTTCTCGATCTCCAGCCGCTCCTGCTCCTCCTGGGCCGCGCGGCGCAACTTGACCGCCTGGGCAATCATGGAGGCGATGATAGTCAGCAGGCGCACGTCCTCCTCGAGATTGGCCGTCGGGCGGTAGGGCAGGTCCGCGCTCAACGCCCCGACGACCTCCTGCTCGACCTTGATCGGCACGCACAAAAACGAGGTATCCGCCCTTTTCCCTCGACGGGTCTTGTCGAGAAACAGCGGCGATTCGCCGGTCTTGGGGATGATCGCCGGCTTGCCGGTCAGCACCACCTGGCCGGTCACGCCCTCGCCCAGCTTGTACCGCCCCCGCCGGGCCTGCTGGGGCGACAGGCCGTGCGCCGCCTCGATTAGGATGTCGCCGGTCTTCCGGTTGAGCAGCGTCAGCGTGGCGTACTTCATGTCCAGGTACTCGGACAGGGCCTCGAGGACCGGCGTCACCACGTCGCGCATGTCCAGGCTCTGGTCCAACACGCGGCTGACGTGGTACAGCAGCGTCACCTCGCGCATGCGTCGTGCGTCTTCCCGGGGGGCCGGATTCATGGCGTCTGCTCTCCTTCCGCGCGCTCGTCGTACAGGTTCGTGATCGGCATCCGCCGGTCCCGCCCGAACGCTTTCGGGGTGATCTTGATCCCGGGCGCGCCCTGCCGCCGCTTGTATTCGCTGCGGTCCACCAGCCGGGCGACCCGGCGCACCGTGGCCGGATCAAAGCCCGCCGCGACGATCGCCGGCACGCTTTCATCCAGTTCCACGTACCGCTCGAGGATCGCGTCGAGCAGGTCGTAAGGCGGCAGCGAATCCGTGTCCTTCTGGTTCGGCCGGAGTTCGGCCGTCGGCGGGCGCTCGATGGTCGAGATCGGGATCGGCGGGGTCCCGGCCTGCCGATTCCGCCACCGCGCCAGCTCGAACACCAGCGTCTTGGGCACGTCCTTGATCACGGCGAAGCCGCCGACCATGTCGCCGTAGAGGGTGCAGTAGCCGGTGGCCAGCTCGCTCTTGTTTCCCGTGGTCAGCACCAGCCAGCCGAACTTGTTGGAGAGCGCCATCACCAGGTTGCCCCGGATGCGCGCCTGCAGGTTCTCCTCCGTCACGTCCGGCTTCCGCGAGCCGAAGACGGGCGCCAGGTCCTCCACGTAGGTCTCGTACAGCCGGCGGATCGGCAGCGTGAACAGCTCGATCCCCAGGTTCCGGGCCAGGAGCCCGGCGTCGCCCAGTGTTTCCGCCGAGGAATACTGGGAAGGCATCGTCACGCCCTTGACCCGGTCCGCGCCGAGCGCGTCCTTCGCGAGCGTGGCGACCAACGCGGAATCGATGCCTCCGCTCAAGGCCACCACCACCTTGTCGAACCCGTTCTTGTCCACGTAGTCGCGCAGCCCGAGCTTCAGGGCCGCGTACACCTCCGCGGGATCCTCCAGCACGGGCTCCACGCGCAAGGCCGGCGCGAGGCCCGCCGGGCCTTCGCCGGCCTCGATCTCGATGCGCTGCACTTTCGGCGCGTCGGAGAGCCGCGCGTCCTTCCGGTCCCGGACGGCAACAGAGACATACAAGACGTCTTCCGAAAACTGGCGCGCGCGGGCCGTCAGCGCGCCCTCCGCCGACAGCGCCAGGCTGGCGCCGTCAAAAACCAGTTCATCCTGCCCGCCGACCACGTTGGCGTACAGCACCGGGCAATCCAGGAACCGGGCGGCGTCGCGCAGGATGTTCTCCCGCAAGGCCAGCTTGCCCCGGTGGTAGGGGGACGCCGACAGATTGACCAGGGCATCCAGCTCCTGGTCGCGCAGCAGGCGCGCGGCCGCCTCGTCCAGGTCCCAGGAATCCTCGCAGATGTGCAGGCCGATCCGGATCCCGTCGACCTCCAGCAGGGCGGCCCGGCGGCCCGGCTCGAACACCCGCTTCTCGTCGAAGACCCCGTAGTTCGGAAGGACCATCTTCCGGTAGCAGGCCGCCTCCCGCCCCCCGTGGAATACCACGGCCATGTTGGCGGCCTTTTCCTTCGCCGCCCGCGGGCAGCCCGCGATCACGATGGCCTCCGGCGGCAGTTCCCGCGCCAGGCGCTGCACCTGGCGCTCACAGTCCTCCAGGAAATGCCTCTTCAGGACAAGGTCTTCCGGGGGATACCCGGACAGGGCCAGTTCCGGAAAGACGATCACCCGCGCGCCGGCCCCGGCCGCCTCCCGGGACACACGCACGAGTTTCGCGGCATTGGCCGCCAGCGCGCCCACCGTGACATCGACCTGCGCCAGCGCCACAACGATCGATTTCATGTTACAAATATGTAGCACGCATCGATGGAATTTACAAATTCAATCGGCGGGATGCGTTAATCCATCAGGTCGTAGGGGCGTCGCTCGCGACGCCCGCGGGCCCTGTAGTGAAGCGAAGCGCGTACTGCAGAGCGGGCGCCGGCAAGCGGCGCCCCTACATGGGTGCAGTCGAAACACCCGTCCACGAGGGACGGGTGTTTCGCGTTTCGATTGAGCCGGAGCCGTTACTTGATGAACAGCATTTCCTGGTAGGTCGGAAGCGGCCAAAGGTCGTCGGAGACGATCCCTTCGATCCGGTCCGAGATCTGCCGGACCTCGACCATCGAGGGAATGATCTTGTCGCGCATGTGCCGGGCGTGCTCGAAGAGGCCGCCCCTGGACTCGTGCTGGATTGCCGCTTCCAGCGCGGCCAAGGCCGGCTGCAGCTTCCCGAGCTGGGCGTTGAGTTCGTCCAGCACGGTCGTGCAATGGTCCTTGCCCATGGACTTCAGGGCGAGCGAGGTCTTCGCGAGCTTGTCCTGGTAATCCACGGCCGCCGCGAAGATCATGGTCTTCGCGATCCGGAGCGTGAGCCGGCTCTCGATGTGGACCTCCTTGATGTACTTCTCGAGGTAGATCTCGTTCCGGCTCTTGAACTCGCGTTTCGTCAGCACGTTGTACTTCTCGAACAGCTCCGCGTTCTCGTCCGTGTCCATCCCGTGGATGGCGTCCACGGTGTTGCGGAAGTTCGGCAGGCCGCGCTTCTCGGCCTCCTTGTGCCACGCCTCGCTGTAGTTGTCCCCGTTGAAGATGATCCGGCCGTGTTCGTTGACGATCTGCTGCAGCACTTCCTGGACGGCCTCGTTGAGTTTCTTCGGGTTGCCCTTGGTCTTGGCTTCCAGCTCGGTCGCCACGAAGTCCAGCGACTCGGCCACGATCGTGTTGAGCACGATCAGCGGGCCGGCCACGGACTGGCTGGACCCGACCGCGCGGAACTCGAACTTGTTGCCGGTGAAGGCGAACGGGCTGGTCCGGTTCCGGTCGCCGGCATCCTTCGGAAGGGGCGGGAGGGTGTCCACGCCGACCGTCAGCAGGCCGGGTTTCTTGGAATCCTTCGCGCCGCCCTTGGCGATCTGCTCGAAGATATCCGTGAGCTGGTCGCCCAGGAACACGGAGATGATGGCCGGCGGCGCCTCGTTGGCCCCGAGCCGGTGGTCATTGCCCGCGTGCGCGACCGAGCCGCGCAGCAGGTCGGCATGCTTGTCCACGGCCCGGATGACCGCGGCGCAGAAGACCAGGAACTGGGCGTTGCTGTGCGGCGTCTTGCCGGGCGTCAGCAGGTTTTCCTTCGTCGTGCCCAGCGACCAGTTCAGGTGCTTGCCGGACCCGTTGATGCCCGCGAACGGCTTCTCGTGGAGCAGGCACGACATCCCGTACTTCTGGGCCACCCGCTGCAGGGTGATCATGGTCAGGTACTGGTGATCCGTGGCGAGGTTGGCGTTCTCGTAGACCGGCGCGATCTCGTACTGCGCCGGCGCCACCTCGTTGTGGCGGGTCTTGACCGGGACGCCGAGCTTGTAGAGCTCGCGCTCCGTCTCGAGCATGCACGCCAGCACGCGCTCCGGGATGGCGCCGAAGTACTGGTCCTCCAGTTCCTGGCCTTTCGGCGGCTTGGCGCCGAAGAGCGTGCGCCCGGCGTTGATCAGGTCCGGCCGCGCGAAGAAAAAGTTCCGGTCGATCAGGAAGTACTCCTGTTCGCAGCCGGCGGTGGAGAAGACCAGCCCCGGGTTCTTCTGTCCGAAGATCGACAGCACCCGGCGGGCCTGCGCGTTCAGCGCCTGCATCGAGCGGAGCAGGGGGGTCTTCTTGTCCAGCGCCTCGCCCGTCCAGGAGCAGAAGGCCGTCGGGATGCACAGCGTCGTGCCGTTCGGGTTCTCCAGGATGTAGGCCGGGCTGGTGACGTCCCACGCCGTGTACCCGCGCGCCTCGAACGTCGCCCGGATGCCGCCCGACGGGAAGCTGGACGCGTCGGGCTCGCCCTGGATCAACTGCTTGGCCGAAAACGCGGCGATCACGCCGCCCTTGCCGTCGGGATCGAGGAAGCTGTCGTGCTTCTCCGCCGTCAGGCCGGTCAGGGGGAGGAACACGTGCGCGTAGTGGGTCGCGCCCTTCTCAATGGCCCAGTCGCGCATCGCGGCGGCCACGGGCTCGGCGGTGCTGATGTCCAGCCGTTCCCCCTGGTCAATGGTCTTGCGCAGCGCCTTGTAGACCTTCTCCGGAAGGCGCTTCTTCATCACCTTGTCGCTGAACACGTTCGCGCCGAACAGTTCCCTGGACGGCGTCTTCGAGAAATCCAGGGGCTTCTCGATCGGCTTGTAATTGGTCACCGCCATGATGGCGTCGTGTCGCGCTATCGTCATCGTCTTCTCCTCGTCTTTCGTGGTGTCCTTACGCTTGTATCGTTTCTCCGGGTAAAAGCAACTCACCCGCGCGGTTGTTCATCCGCCCGCTTGTTCGCCGTCTACAGTAGCAGCAGCCATGCCAATCAAGCAATACGGCGGGAGTCACGATGCGTAATATATTGCAATAAAGCAAGATAAGAATATTATGCTAAAAATCTTTCCAGAAATATAGTAACATTACTGTATTCACAAATTAATTTTATATACATTATTGTATCAATTCAGGCTGTTGCCGGAATTGCCAATTGCAGCCGGGATCGCCGATCCCGGCGACAAATTCAAGACCAGAGGCGGGCCGGGTATTGGCCCTGCGAGACCATGTCCTGCAGCGCGGCCACGATGGAAGGCTTGTCCTCGCGGTAGGTGATCCCGAACCAGCGGCCAGTGCCGGGGAGGACCCGGACCCGGACTCGTCCTTCCCCGATGAGGCTGCCGACGACGCCCGGGATGAAAAATTCGGCCTTGGGGTCCGCGCCCTGCTTTTTCAGGAAGAGCCCGAATTCCCGGTCCAGGTGGTCGAAGATCGTCGGGGTGAAGGCCCAGGCATTCATGGAGACCCATTCGTCGCCGGTGAGGGCCTGCGGCTGTCCGGCCGCGTCGGCCGTTACGGCGCGCCGGCCGTCCCGGGCAACCTTGGCGGTCTCCACGATGCGGCGGAGATACAGCCGGTCGTCGCAATCGCAGATGCCGCGGGTCACGGTGCCGTGATCGGACAGCGTGTCCCGCAGGGTGTAGCCGACCATGGCGTAATCGTGGCCGACGGCCGGACAGGCGCGAAGGTAGTCGCCCAGCAGTTGAAAAGCGCCGGCGCCGTAGAAGTCGTCCGCATTGATCACGGCGAAGGGGCCGGGCACGAGATCGCGGGCGACGAGCATGGCGTGGCCGGTGCCCCAGGGTTTCTGGCGGTCCGCGGGCACGGCGAATCCCGCGGGCAGCCGGTCGAGTTCCTGGAAGGCATACGCGGTATCCACGCGGCTTTCGAAACGACTGCCGATGGCATCCCGGAAATCCTTCTCGATCGACCGGCGGATGACGAAGACCACGCGGCCGAACCCGGCGCGCAGCGCGTCAAACACCGAGTAGTCCATGATGATCTCGCCGCCGGGCCCGACGGGATCCAATTGCTTGAGCCCGCCGTACCGGCTGCCCACGCCTGCCGCCATGATCATTAGGGTCGGTTTCATAAGTGGCTCCACGTGCTCCAGTCCAAGCCTCGATGCTCTGTCCTGAAACCGGCGTCAGCGTAACAGGATACGCTCCCCGGCTCCACTGCTAATTACCCTTTCTGGAATATCGGCGCAGTCGTTGCACGGCCTCCTGCCTGAACCGGTCGAGCTGTGCCGCCACGTACCCCTCGATATCCAGCGACGTGTTCTGCACAAGGGGCGTCAGGTCCAGGGCCAGGCACAGTTCCCGGGCCCGGTCGGGGGCGTACGGATCGGCGAAGGTGGCGTTGGCGGCGCGGCGGCCGGCGACGGCCGCGTCGTACCGCTTGCCGCCGTCGATCTGCGAGCGGAAAAGCCCGATCAATTCCGATCCCAGCGCGGCGCCATCGCTGACGTCCAGTTCCACGCGCGCGCCGGGCGGCAGCCAGTCCAAACCGCCCCAGACCTCCACGCCGTACACCGCCGCCGGCCGGCGCTCGGGGGGCAGGCGCCGGAGCACGCGCAGCACGGCGAGTGCAACGGCCACGTGGGTCTCGTGCCGGTCGGCCGGGCTGTGCGTGTAGATCGTCTGCGGGCTCATTTGTCCCAGCAGGATCGCGAGATCGGCCTCAAGGTCCCGAACGGCGGCCCCCCGGATGGCCGCGCTGTCGTACTCCAGTTGAACCAAAAGCCCGTAACGGCCGATGCGGGCGGCCTCCTCCTGCTCGCGGCGGCGGACCTCCAGCCACGCCGGACCGCCGTTCGTACAGACGATGCCCCCGAACCCGCTCGAGTCCCAGCCGGCATGAATCCCGTGCAGGGCCACGATCTCCAGGTCGTCGGGATGCGCGCCGATCCCGAGGTGGGTGACCCGCGCCAGGGCCTTTTCCAGCGGTAGTTCGTCGGGCACGAGGAGCGAGGCCTGGGCATGATGAAGCGGCATGGGGCGATGATACTTCATCGAAACGCAACCGGAAGAAAAAACAAACCCTGCTGTGGCGGCTCGGCGAGCCGCCCCGCGCTTCGCAGCGGCGCCGCTACAGTGACGATTCCCCGGGCTCCTGCATGCGCTCCTCCAGCCGCTCCAGATACAGGCCCGCCTGCTCCCGCCCGTCGGGCGGGGCGGATTGGAGAAAGGCGGTCATGAGTGCGCGCGCCTTTTCCAGCTCGCCCTGTTCCTCGTACAGGGCGGCCAGGCGAAAGTGGGCCTCGGGCGAGAGGGGATAGAGGCGCAGGGCCTGCCGGAACGCCGCCTCGGCCTCGTCCGGCATCTTGCGGTAGGCATACACCCCGGCGATCGCGGAACGAAGCTTGGAAAACGCCTTGCGCGCCTCGGTGTTCGACTCGAAGCCCGGCTGCTTTTCCAGGAGGGCGATCTGCTTCTTCCAGAACGTGCGGTCGCGGGCCACGGCGGCGGCGGGGAGTTCGCCCAGCGGTTCGGGATTCAGCTTCAGGATCAGCCCGCGGGGCTCGAGATAGGGATACATCCAGGGCACCACGTAACTTTCCTCGAGGAAGATGGCGCGCTCGCTCCGGTTATGTTCAAAGATCATGTCCGCGAGAATGCCGTTGATCATCATGACGCCGGCCACGCCCTGGACGGACACACGGCCGTCCTTGATGCTGACCTCGGCCCCGGCCTCGATCCGGCCGGCCTGGACGTCTTCCACGTACTGTCGAAAGGCCTGGTTGGAATCTTCCGGGGTCGGCAACCAGATGTTCTCCCCGTACACCGCGCGGAGATGGGCCATGTACGTGTTGTCCGCGAGGGCGTTCTGGGTGAGGGTAAACAACGGCGGCGGGTCTTTCAACGCGTTGACCGCGGTAATGACGAAGCGCCCGGCATCCGTTCCGCCGAAGTACAGGCTGCCCTCCGGCATGGAGGCCAGGATTGGCTCGTAGTACAGCCGGAGGAGTTCCGAGTCTTGTTTCCAGTTGATCCAGACCTCCCAGAGCCCGAGCGTTTCGTGCACGCAGGCCCAGAGTTCGTTCTGCAGGCCGGGCGCCTGCCACCCGCCGGTTCCCGGGGCCTTGAGGCGCTGGAATCGATTCGACACCGCGGCCCAGTCGCCGGCCTCGGCAGCCTCGAAAAAGGACACGGCCTTTTCCGGCAGGGCCAGCCCGAGCCGCTCGGCCAGCTCGACGGCCAGTTGGTGCCGCGCGGCGCTGAAGGCCCGCACCCCGGCGCCGAAGTCGTCCGCCGGCGCGCTTTCCGCGGCCCCGGCCGGGGCCGCGCAGAGAGCCATCCACCCCAGGGCCAGGAATCCGACGAGTGTTCCTTGCATGCCGCCCTCCTTTTGATCCTCACCATTTGACATTCGACCGCTTCATTTGTTTCATCGCCGATTTGAAGAATCGTCCAAAGGCCTTGTCCTTCTTCCTTTTCTCGACATAGGAGCGGTTGTGGTATTCGGCTTCCTTCTTCAGTTTAAGGTAGTTCCGGTAGCGCTCGTCGCTCAATTCGCCGGCCTGGACGGCGGCCAGGACCGCGCAGCCGGGCTCGCGCGTGTGGGTACAGTCCGGGAAACGGCAGCGCGTCGAATACTCGGCGATGTCGTTGAAGGCCGCCTCGAGGCCGTCCTCGGCGCCGAGGAGTCCCAGTTCGCGCAGGCCGGGCGTATCCACCAGCATGGCGCCGTTGTCGAGGACGACCAGTTGCCGGCGGGAGGTCGTGTGCACGCCCTCGCCGGTCCCGCTCACGGCCCGGGTCTCGAGCGCCTCTTTCCCCAACAGCCCGTTGATCAGCGTGGTTTTTCCGACACCTGAAGAGCCGAGCAGGCCGTAGGTTCTGCCGGGGAGCAGGAGCTTCCGGAACGCCTCCACTCCGTCGCCCGTCGCGTTGCTCAACGGCAGCGCCGGCACGGTGATGCCGGACTCCCGGAGTTCCCTGATCCGTTGCTCCAATGCCTCCCGGGAAACCATGTCGGTCCTGCTAAGGACGAGGTGCGCCTCCATGCCGCCGTCGCGGGCGATCACCAGGTACCGGTGGAGCCGCGGCACGCTGAAATCGAAATCGCAACCCTGCACGATGAACGCCGCGTCGATATTCGCGGCGATCATCTGGAAGTCCATGGTCTTGCCGGGCGTCTTGCGGCGCAGGAACGTCTTGCGCGGCAGAACATCGTGGATGAGGGCCGGGCCGCGCGACGCGGACCATTGGACGCAGACCCAGTCGCCCACGCAGGGGAGGTCGCCGGCCGACCGGGCCGAAAACCGGAACCGGCCCGCCAGTTCCGCGTAGGTCTCGCCGGCCTCGTTCCGGACCAGGAAGGCGTCCCGGTCCACGGCCGTGACGCGGGCCAGGCGGCGGTCCGGCTGCAGGAGCCTGGTCGCCCGCTCTTCAAACCAGGCATCCAATCCTAGGGGGGTCAGATCCATTACGCCGTCAAAGGCCCTTGTCCGTGGATCAGGATAGCGAACGAATAGACGAAGGCAAGGGCGGTTCCGCCCACGGCCGCTCGTTTCGAACCCCGCCCTTCCCGCCCCCCGTTGCGGACGGTCACCAAATAACGGTGGGGTGGGGGCCGGGACGCGACCTTCGCGGTCGGAGGCCCCCCCCTTTACCCGGCGGCGATCCGCGGGGTACCAATCTCCGTACAGGGGACTGACGCACCAGGACATGAACACGCACGCGGCCGTGCAGGGCCTCGGGCGGGGGCGTGAATATCGGTCCGGCGGGAAGAAAGCTCCGCGCTTTCTCGACTCAAGCGGGGGAGACCAGCACATGAAGACAAGACTGTGTATCGTCGCGCTGGCGCTGCTGGCGGCCCAGGGTCGGGGCGAGGACGCCAAGCCGGCGGAAACGCGCTACGCCCTGACGGCGGGCAAGCCGGTCCTTGTAAGCACCAAGGCGGGAACCCTCGTGCGGGTTCCGGGGTTCGACCTGACGTGCCGGCCGGGGGAGCCCCGCGTGCCCGTCCGCTCGTTCAGGTACCTGCTTCCCTCCGATGCCGATCCCGGGAGCGCGCGCGTCGTGATCCGGACGGCCGAAACCGACACGCTCAAGGGCGTGAAAGACCTGGTTCCCGGCCAGGCCGGCGTCGTGCCGCACAGCAGGGGCAAGTCCGTGTCCCCCGTGCTTTCAAAGGGGGCGGTCTACCGGCGCGACGCACTGTTTCCCGAGTCGTACGTGACCATAACGCCCGAGGGAAGGCTCGGCGACCGGCCGGTCGTGCGGCTCGACTTCTACCCCGTCCGGGTGAACCCGGTCCGTGGAATCCTGCAGGTCGTGCGCCGGACGGAGGTATCCCTTCTGTATTCCACGAAGAGCGCGGCCAGCCAGGCGATGGAGCCGGTCAATCTAGATGAGCTGTCTCCCTTCCGCCTGACCGAGCTCGATCCGGCGGTCAGCCGGAAATGGCTGACCACGCTCCGCCTCAATCCCCACATTCTCGATGCGCTCTTCCCGCGCCAGGGCTATGCCATCGTCACCACGCAGGCCATCCGCGCGCGGGTCCCGGAACTGGACACGTTTATCGCCCATAAGCGCGCCCTGGGCTACAACGTGGTCCTTGTCACCGAGAATGCGCAGAACGACGACGCCGGCCGGCTGGGCTGGCTGGAAACGCGGCTGCCCGCCGGCGCGGACAAGGCCGACCACCTGCGGGCATGGCTCCAGGCCCACCGTGGGGCGCTGCGCCTGCGCTTCGTGTTCATCATCGGGTGCCCGCTCGACCAGGGCGATCCGGCCGACGTGCCCATGAAACTGTGCACGATCGCGCCCGACGGCATTGTGGACGGGGCCGGCGAGATCCAGTCCGGCCATTGTTTCACCGACCACTATTACGCCGAACTCTCCGGCTGCTGGGATCTCAACGATGACGGCGCCTTCGCCACTTATCCCGCCGATGGCGCGGTTGGGGGCCTGGATTTCTACCCCGAGGTGTACGTCGGTCGCCTCCCGGTCTACCCCCCGTTCGGCGACCTCGCCCGGGTTCGCCTGTTCCTTTCCAAGACCATCGCCTACGAGGCGGAAGCCGACACCGCCTGGCGGGCCCAGGCGCTTCTGCCCTTCGCCTTCCTCGATGACGTCACCGACACCGCGCGCGCGGGCGAATACCTTCGCGGGGTCCTCGAGGCGCAGGGGTTTAGGTGCGACACCGCCTATCAATCGGGCGAGGGCGTCGAATCCGCATTCGCTTCTACGTTCCCCCTTGTGGACGGGGCCTTGCGCGAGTGGTGGCCTCGGCACGCCTACGGACTCGTTTCCTGGGCCGGCCACGGCACGCCGTGGGATGTCGAATTGTTCGATCCGGAAGCGGTTCCAGGCGTCATGCCGCCGCGGCTGTGGTCCTTGGACTGGAGCATGGACCTCGATTCCAGCCGCCCCTCGCTCGTCTACTCGGGTTCCTGCCTGACCTCGTATCCCGCCGAGCGCGTCAACCTTGGCTTGAGCCTGCTGATGAAAGGGGCCATCGGGGTCGCCTCCGCGACCGAGAGCATTTACTATTTACGAGAGGTCCGGGAGGAAATCCGTGAGGGGCATACCTCCGTCACGGTCTGGAGCCTCTCGGAGCGCAACGCGGATACGCAAAGCTTCGGGTGCCATTTCATGGACCGCGCGGCACGCAATCATACTTTCGGCGAGGCCTTCCACGAGACCAAGGCGCTCTTCGGCGACGACTGGGGCGCCCAGTCCTGGATGAACAAGCTCGCGTTCAACCTGTACGGCGATCCCAGCCTGGCCCTCCGGCTTCCTGACCTGCGCTGATGGGGAGACTATCCCGGTTGAAGTCAACGGTAACGGGCGGCGTTGACGGATGAAGGCTGTACTCGACGTTGCCCGCCGCGGAAAAGGTCAGGCACGATGGCCTTGCTGGATGCAGAATTTAATCCTGTTCATTAAATCATTCAGGGCGCGCCCTTGGCGGGAACAGCTTCATTCTCGGTCATTGCTTGCTCCGCCTTTGGCGCGCCCTTCCTTCAAGATTTCCATCCATTCCACAACGCCAGGCTTCACCGGATTCCGAATCCGCCGCGGGTGAGGAATACGGTGCAGGCGATTGACTCTCATCTAAGCCCTGAACGGGTTCCTTGTTAAAATGGCTCCTGGGCGCGGACGGCCCGCGCCCGGGACCTCAACCCATAGGAGCCGAGATGAAGTATTACACGTCGCTGACCGAATACAA
>JAGNIJ010000057.1 GCA_018001225.1 Kiritimatiellia bacterium
GTCAAGGGGCCCATCGTCGTCAAGGAGTTCGCCGAGCAGCTGGGCCTGAAGCCCAACCTGTTGATCGCCGAGCTGATGACGATGAACGTGTTCGCGTCGATCAACGAGCGCATCGAGTTCAAGGTGGCGCAGCAACTGGCCTCCCGGCACGGCGCTTCGATCGAGCACGAGAAAAAGGCGCCCGAGCCGAAGCCGGTCAAGAAGGTTGAGCCGAAGGTCGAGGAGCCGCGCCCGGAGGACATCCGTCCCCGGCCGCCCGTCGTGACGTTCCTCGGGCACGTGGACCACGGAAAGACTTCGCTCCTCGATCGCATCCGCCACAGCAAGGTGGTGCAGTCCGAGGACGGCGGCATCACGCAGCACATCGGCGCCTACATGGTGACCTACCGTGAGCATCCGATCACGTTCCTGGATACGCCGGGCCACGCCGCGTTCACGGCCATGCGCGCCCGCGGGGCGAACCTGACGGACGTCGCCGTGCTGGTGGTGGCCGCGGATGACGGGGTGATGCCCCAGACGAAGGAAGCGCTCCAGCATGCCCGGGCGGCCGGCGTATGCATCATGGTGGCCATCAACAAGATCGATCTCAAGACCGCCGTCGTGGACCGCGTCAAGCGCCAGCTCCAGCATGAGGGCCTGGCGCCCGAGGACTGGGGCGGGCAGACGATTTGCTGCCCGGTCAGCGCGACCACGGGCGAAGGCATCGACCACCTGCTGGAAATGATCCTCCTCCAGGCCGAGATGCTGGAGCTCAAGGGCAACACGCGGCGGCCGGCGCGGGGGTTTGTGATCGAGGCGCGCCTCGAGGCCGGCAGCGGTCCGACGGCGAACCTGCTGGTGAAGGAGGGCACGCTTTCGGTGGGCGATGCCGTGGTTTGCGGCCGCTGCTGGGGGCGGATCAAGGCGCTGATCAACGACCAGGGCATCAAGGTGCGGACGGCGGGCCCGTCGGTGCCGGTGAAGTGCCTGGGCCTGAACGGCGTGCCGGAGCCCGGCATGGAATTCCTGGTGTACGCGAACGATCGCGAGGCGCGGGCCATCGCGGAACAACGGGAGGCCGCCAGCCGGCTCCAGGCCATTTCGGCGCCGCGCCGGGCCTCGCTGGACGACCTGCTCAAGCCGGCGGAGGCGCGACCGCGCACCGAGCTGGCGCTCGTTCTGAAGGCCGACGTGCAGGGCTCGCTGGAGGCCATCCGGCAGGCGCTGTCGGGGATCAAGAGCGACAAGGTCACCCTCCGGATCGCGCTGGCGGGCGTCGGCAACATCACGGGGAACGACGTGCTCCTCGCCAGCGCCTCCGACGCGATCGTCGTCGGGTTCCACGTGAGCAAGGAGGACGGCGTCGGGGCCCTGGCGAAGCGGGAGGGCGTGGAGATCCGGCTCTACAGCGTGATCTACCAGCTGCTCGACGAGGTGCGCGACGCGATGGCGGGGCTGCTCGAACCCGTGATCAAGGAGCAGGTGCTCGGCCATGCCGAAATCCGGCAGGTTTTCGAGATCGGCAAGAAAGGCAACGTGGCCGGTTGCATGGTCGTGGACGGCCGCATTACGTCCCATGCCCGCGCCCGCGTGAAACGGGCGGACGACGTGCTCTACGAGGGCGCGGTGGTCTCCTTGAAGCGGTTCCAGGACGACGCCTCCGAAGTCCGCGAGGGCCTGGAATGCGGCATCCGGCTGGATCGCTTCACCGATTTCAAGCCGGGCGACGTCATCGAGTGTTACGAAGTCCAGAAGATCGAGCAGCCGCTTTAAACCGAGGCCGTCGCGCCGGCGTGTCCCCCGCGGCGCCCTCTTCCCGGAGCCGGTCATGAGTCATCAGCGCATGGTCAGAGTCAACGAGCTGCTCAAGCGCGAGGTGGCCGCCGCGCTGTTCCGCGTCGTGAACGAGGCCGGGTTCGACCTGACCGCCGTGACGGTCACGGGGGTCGAGGTCGGCAGCGACTTGAGGACGGCGGTCGTGCGCGTGTCCATCCGGGACCATCGCGGGGAGCGGGAGCACATGCTCCAGCTCCTGAAAAAACACCGAGCCGACATCCAGGAAATCCTGCATCGCCACGTGATCCTCAAGTACACGCCCCGCCTCACCTTCGAGCTGGATGAATCGATCGAGCGCGGCGACCGGGTGCTGGGCATCCTGCACCAGATGGAGAACGCCGGGGAGCTGGGCGAGGGCGGCGGGCCCGGGAGCCCGGCGTCATGAACGGCCCCTCGCGACGCCCCCCGCCGGGCCGGTACTCCGGACCCCCGCCCGTCATCGAGCCGTGGGAGGGGCTCCTGCTGGTGGACAAGCCCCCGGGCATGACCTCGCACGATGTCGTGGACGCCGTCCGCCGGCATTTCGGCTTCAGGAAGGTCGGCCATGGCGGGACCCTGGACCCGATGGCCACGGGCCTGCTGGTCATCCTGCTCGGGCGCGGCACCAAGCTGTCCGACCGCGTGATGGCCTCCGACAAGACCTACGAGGGCACCCTGAAGCTGGGTGTGACGACGGACACGGAGGACGTGGACGGGAAGGTCCTGGCCGAGGCGGATTGGACCTCCGTGACGCAGGCGCAGGTGGAGCAGCAGATGGCCTGCCGGGTGGGCGATCTCATGCAGACGCCGCCGATGGTCTCGGCCGTCAAGAAGCAGGGCGTCCCGCTCTACAAGCTGGCCCGCAAGGGGCAGACCGTGGAGCGCGAGCCGCGCCTGATCCACGTCTACGAGTTCCGGCTGCTGGCGTTCGAGCCGCCCCGGGCGCGTTTCGTCCTGCGGTGCACCAAGGGCACCTACGTGCGGACCCTCTGCGCCGACATCGGCCGCGCGCTGGGCTGCGGGGCGTTCCTGGAATCGCTGCGCCGCACGCAATCCGGAGCGCTGACGGTGGACAGCGCCGCGCCGCTGGACGATATTCTACGCATGAACGAGGACCAGGTGGCGGAGCGGGTCCTGCCGTTGCATGGCCTGCTGGCGGAAGGACCTCCGGGATGAAACTGCGGAGGGACCTGGAAGACATGTCTGGCGTGCCCGGCCCCTCCACCGTGGCCATCGGGACGTTTGACGGCGTGCACCGCGGGCACCAGGGCGTGGTGCGCGCGGCCCTGGACCGGGCCGCCGCCCTGGGCGGCACGGCCTGGGTGATGACCTTCGATCCGCACCCGATGAAGATCCTCCGGCCGCGCGAGGCGCCCCTTTCGCTGACTTCCACGCCGCACAAGGTCCGCCTGCTCCACGAGCTCGGGGTCGAGGGCTGCCTCCTGCTGCCCTTCACGCCCGAGCTGGCCGCGCTCGAGCCCGAGCCGTTCCTGGACAGGCTGACCGGGGCGTGGCCGGGGGCCCGCGCCTTCGTGGTGGGCTCGAACTGGACCTTCGGACACCGCGGGCGCGGCGACGCGGAGTTGCTGCGCCGGTGGACGGCGGCGCGGGGGCTGCAGGCGGTCGTCGTCGACCCGGTCGAGTGGGACGGGCAGCCGATCTCCAGCACCCGCATCCGGCGCGCGGTCCAGATGGGAAAGCTGGAGGACGCCCGGGTCATGCTGGGCCGGCCGTACAGCCTGCTGGGCACCGTGATGGCGGGGCGCCGGGTCGGCACCCGGCTGGGCTTTCCGACCGCGAACCTCGATCCGCACAACGAGGCGGTCCCCCCGCCCGGCGTCTATGCCGTGCGCGCGGCGATGAAGGGCGGAGCGTGGGTGGGCGCGGCCTTCCTGGATACGAAGCCGCACGAGGGCCTGTCGGCGGGCGTCCACCTCGTGGAGGTGCACCTCCTGGATTTCGCCGGGGGCGAGTTGTACGGGCGGGACATGGAGGTGTTCTTTGTCCGGCGGCTGCGGGAGGTGCGCCGGTTCGACAGCCTGGAACGGCTGCGCGAGCAGATCGCCCGGGATATCGAGCAGATCCGGTCCGAGGCGGCGCGCGAGCCCGGCTTGGGCGAACCGTATCCGTCCGCGTTTTTTACCTCTTGCCGCCGCGCCGCGCATCCCACAGAATGACCCGAGTTACAAGCAGCTTGGAGGACCGCACCCATGAATGAACCGGCACGGGAAGCAGACAACAAGAAGCTCGGCGGGGGCTGGCTGGCGTGGGTCAGCCTGGCCGTGCTGGCGCTCTGGGGCGTGCGCACGATCGGCCACGGCAGCTTCTGGATGCGGCTGGCCGCCGGGCGGGCCATTGCCGAGCAGGGGATCCCGCGGGTCGACGCTTTCACGTTCACCGCCGCCGGCCAGCCCTGGATCAATACGTCCTGGCTTTACGATCGCGTGCTGTACGGCTTGTGGAACCTCGGCGGCGCCCCGCTGGTCATTCTTTTGCACGTGGCGATCCTGGTTGCGGCGTTCGGCCTGCTGATCCGGCCCGCCCGCCGGCTGGCCGGGCCCGTGGGCACCGCCCTGGCGTTGCTGGGCTGCGCGTGGCTGATCAGCGTTCGCTTCGTCGTGTCCCCGGTGCTGCCGGCGCTGCTGTTCACCGCGGTCTTCATCCGGGTGCTTTCCGGGTACTCCCGGCCCTGGGCGCCGGCGGTCCTGCTCCCCGTCCAGTGGCTCTGGGCCAACATGCACGGCAGCTTCATCCTCGGCCCCATTCTCTTCCTGCTGTTCACCGTCGAGCGGTGGCAGGAGAACCGCGAAGCGCCCGACAAGAAGGCCCTGGGCTGGGTGGCGGCCATGATTCCCGCGGCGCTGCTGGTGAGCCTGCTGAATCCCTTCGGTGCGGCGGCCTATTCCCAGACGTACCGCGACTGGAGCTACGTGGTCTTTGCGTTCGTGCAGGAATGGATCTCGCCGTTCAGCCTCCAGTTCCAGCGCGCGTTCTTCGTCAAGAACATCGTGACCCTGGCCCTGCTGGTCGGCGCCGTCGGGCTGATCGTCGAGAAGCGGAAGCTGCCCATCGCCGAGACCAGCCTGGCCGTGCTGGGCGCCTTCCTCGTCGTCCGGTCTCTGCGGCATGTCGAGTTCTTCGCGCTGCTGGCGTTCCCCTTTCTCGCGTTGAGCGTCTCCGCGGCGGGGGCCTACGTGGGCGAGCAGATCCGGCCGCGGCTGGGAGCCCGGGCCGGGTGGTGGCAGGGCGCCGGCGTGCTGCTGGTCCTGCTGATCGCGGCCGTCTCTGCGTCGGCCATCGTCTCCGGCGGCTTCTACGAGGCCATCGGCTCGCCGTCCACGTTCAAGCTCGGCGTGGCGGAAGGCCTCTATCCGGAAGGGGCGGCCGGGGTCCTCGCGCGGTCCGGCTTCCCGGGGAAGACGGTCAACCTCGTCCCCGACGGCAGCTACCTCGCGTGGATCGCACCCGGCCGGCCGGTGTTCGTGGATCCCCGCGCGGACCTGCACGGGCCCGAGTTTTTCGAGGCGCTGAACCGGTGCCTGAACGGCGAAGCCGAGGCCTGGGACGGCCTGGAGAAGAAGTGGGAGCCGGAATCGGTGCTGATCAACGGCGGTGCGGCGGGCGCGGGTCCGCTCCTGCGCCTGTTGCTCGACAGCAAGCGCTGGGCGCTGGCCTACTTCGACGGCACCTCGGCGCTGCTCGTGCGGGCGACGGAGGCCAACCGGGCCTGGCTGAACAACACCGACCTGCAACGCGAGGGGTGGGACCTTTTCCACTCGGAGTACGAGGCCCTCAAGAACGCCTCTTGCGCCAGGGTCTCCCCGAGACTGATCGGGGCGGGCACCTTTTTCCTGGCCGTGAACCGGTACCCGGAGGCCGAGGCCGTGTACGACCTCCTCACCCGGCGGAGCCCTTCCATGGTGAACGCCTGGTACAGCCTCGGCATGGTCCGCCTGCAGCGCGGGAAGTTCGACAAGGCCGTCGACGCCCTGGAGCAGGCCTGCCGGCGCCGTCCGCGGGATCCCTTCTTCCATCTCCAGCTTAGCCGGGCTTATGCCGGCGCGGGCCGGGTGAGCGAGGCGGAAGCCGCCTTCGAAAAAGGGCGGAAACTCAACCCGGCCCTCGCGGAGCGTTTCCAGTCCGGCGCGGCCGCCCCGTAACCCGGATTATTGCCAACCCCCGGCGCTCTTTTTTCCTCATTTTTTAATATCACACTTTTCGAAGTGTGATATCAGATCTGTTTTCGCATACATGATAAATCAGTCGTAATACGCTTTTTTATAATAGGATGCGTCTATATAAATCATGATCACACTTCGATAAGTGTGAGAATGAAAGCTGATGCTACACTTCCGTTGAGGCCCACGTTGTGGAGGACTTGCCGGGCCTTGGCGAATTCCCGGCGCCTGGCCCTCCTGCCGTTGCCGGGCGCGCGGGGAGAGTGCAATGTTGAGCGGTCGAATCCCGAAAACCGGGACAACCTCCACATCCCCATTTCGAGCATCGAAAAAGCTTGCTCAAGGTGCGGGTTCTGTTTCCCTCTTGTTTCATGCATTCGGCCGTTCGGATTCTTGCCCGACGTGAGCGGGTGAATTGCCCGATAGCCATGCGGCGGCTGCCGGCGCTGGCGGTCCTCGCGCTCATCCTGTTCGCCGCCGGCGGCCTCCCCGCGCGCGGTCAAAAGGAAAAAGCGATCCGGTACGACGTCCGTGTCGAGGGCGTGCCGGATCGCGCCTTGCGGCGCGATCTGCTCCTGCTGTCGGAATCCTGGCAGCTCCACGCCCGGCCGCCGCCCACGATCCGCCTGCTGCGCCGCCGCGCAGAGCGGGACACCGATACCCTGCGCCTCGCCCTCCGCGCCCGGGGCTATTACGCCGCCGAGGTCGAGGCCGCCTGCGCGGCCGGGAAGAAAAAAAATCGCGTCCTTTTTCGGGTGCAGACGGGCCCGGTGTTCCTGGTTCGATCCGTATCCATCGGCGTCACCACCGGGAGCCTCCCGGCCGCCGCGTCCCCAGCGCGGCTGGGGCTTGAGACCAACCGGCCGCTCGTGGCGCAAACCGTGCTCGACGCCCAGGCCCGCGTGCTCCGCGCCTTCCAGGCGGGCGGCTACCCGGCGGCCCGCTTCGCGGAGCAGTCCGTCGTGGTGGACCACGCCGCGCAGCGCGCGGACATCGTCCTCCGCGTGGACCCGGGTCCGCCGGTCCGGTTCGGCCCGGTGAGCGTGCGCGGCCTCACCCGCCTGCGCGAGTCGTACGTACAGCGGCTGGTCCCGTGGCGCGAGGGGGAACGGTATGACATCGATCGGGTGGATGCCTTCCGGGATAGCCTCGCCCGGGGCGGGCTGTTCTCGGCCGTGGCGATCGAATCGGGCGCCGTGCCGGAGTCCGGGGACGAGTCTCCCGTGACCGTGACGCTGAAGGAACGCAAACGCCGCCGCGTGGAGCTGGGCGTCGGCTACACCGCCGACGGCGGCGCCGAGACGCACGCCTCGTGGCTGCATCGGAACCTGTTCGGCGGAGCCGAGCAACTCCAGCTCGAAGCCGGCGTGAACGAATTCAATCTCTACGCGGAGGCCGCGTTCCGCCGGCCGCAGTTCCTCCGGACCGACCAGGACCTGCTGCTGGATCTCAAGGTCCAGCAGGAGGAAGGGGATGCCTACACCAGCCGTTGGGTACGCGCGTCGGGCGGGCTCGAGCGCGCACTGCCCCGCCGGCTGCGCGCGCAGGCCGGCCTCGCGCTCCGGTATTCCGAGGTGGAGCAGGAGGAACGCGAGGAGTTCTTCCTGTGGTCCCTGCCCGCGCGCCTGCTCCGCGACACCTCCGACGACCTGCTCGACCCGACGCGCGGCGCCCGGTGGACCCTCCTGGGCGAGCCCACCTACGACCTGCTGAACGGCGGCATGGCGTTCTTCCGCGTCCGGCTGACCGCCTCGAAGTACTGGAGCTTCTCGAAGCGGCCCCTGCTGGTCCTGGCCGCCCGAACCGCGGCCGGAAGCCTGATCGGGCCCTCGCGGGGCGACCTGCCCGCCGACGAACGCTTCTACGCCGGCGGGGGCGGCTCGATCCGCGGGTACGGCTACCAGACGGTCGGTCCGCTCAACGAGGACGACAGCCCGCTTGGGGGACGCTCGCTGCTGGAATCCTCGCTGGAACTGCGCTGGCGGGCGACCCGGACCATGGGGTTGGTCCTGTTCGCGGACGGTGGCACGGCGTTCGAGGAAAAGGTCCCCGACTTCGACGAGCGCTACCTGTGGGGCGCCGGGCTCGGTTGGCGTTACTACACATCGTTCGGCCTCGCCCGCTTCGACGTCGCGGTGCCGCTCGATCGCCGGCCGGACCTCGACGAGGATTACCAGTTTTACTTGAGCATCGGGCAGGCCTTCTGACATGAACGCGCGCGCGGCCATACGCGGATTCCTGAAGTGGACGCTCCGCGCCCTGCTCGCCACGGTCCTCCTGGCGGCCGGGGCCGCGGTCCTGCTGCAGACCCGCTGGGCCGGAGACCGGCTGGCCGCGGCCGCAGTCCGTCGGTGGAGTTCGGCGGACTTCCAGGTCACGGTCTCCGGGGCGCAGGTGCTCTGGCCGGACCGTCTCCGCGTACGGGAATTGCGTCTCGCCGACACCGCGGGCGAATGGCTGTCCGCCACGGGGCTGCACGTCCGCCTTTCGATTCCGGACCTGTGGGCGCGCCGATGGACGATTCGCGAGGGCGCCGCGGCGGCGGTCCATCTCGTGCGCCGGCCGGAAAGGACGGGTGGGCCGGCCAGGGCCTCCCCGGCCCGCTGGCCGGCCCTGGCCGTGGATCGGCTGCGGGCGGACGAGATCGTTCTGGGCGAGGCCGTGGCGGGAGAACGGATCCGGTTCCGCGCGCGGGGGCGGGCTCAAGTGGATCCCCAGGCGGGCCTGTGGTGCGCGCTCGAGGCGGAGCGGACCGACGGACTCCAGGGCTCCGTTCGAATCCTGGCCCGGTGGTCCGGCGACGTGCTTCATATGCAGGCCGGGCTTGTCGACGATCCCCGCGGCCCGCTCGCGCGGCGCCTGCCGTCGCGCCTTACGTCGCCGCTGCGCGCGCGGTTGCGCGGGAGCGGGCCGTCCCGGGCTTTCGCCGGTGCACTGCGGGCGGAAGCCGGAGGGGCGGGACAACTGGACGCCTCGTTCATGCTGGACGCGCGGGCTCCGCGGGCCGTGCGCTTCCAATGGGTCTTCCTGAACGGGGGACTCCTGCCTGCCGCCTACGGGCGGTTGGAAGGCGAGGGTTCGCTGCAGGATGTTCCGGAGCGCCCGGCCGGCGAGGTCTCCGCCACCGTCATGCGCGGGGACGAGTCCTTCAGTGCCCGCGCGGCGGTGCGGTACGGGGAGGGTCGGCTCCGGATGTCGGACATCGATTTCCGCGCCGGGACGCTCTCGGTGACGGGGGCCGTGGAGTTCGAGGCGTCCACGCGGCTGGCGACCGGCCGCCTTTCCGCCGACCTGCCTTACGTCTCGGATATCGCCGGCCGGTTCGGCTGGCCCGTCGGCGGCGAGGCGCACCTGGACGTCGACCTGGTGCCGGACGGCGGTGCGCAGCGGGCGCGAATTCGCGGGGAGGGTTTCCAGCTGACCAGCCCGTGGGCCGGCGCGGCGGGGCTGCGGGTGGAAGCCGACCTCTGTCCGTTCGGGCTGGATCCCACCGGCCGCGTGGAGATCGCGATCGAGGACGTATCAACAAGCCGCGCGACGCTTTCGAATCTGGTCTTTCGCGTGGAGGGTGAACGGCGCGGCGTGGAATGGTCCGCTTCCGCGCGGGGCCGCCTGTCGCAATCCTTCGAGTGGGACGGGGCCGGCCGCTGGGACGGCGCGGCCACCGGCGCCGTGCTGATCGTGCGCGAGCTGGGCGGCCGCTTCGCCGGCGGCGAATTCGGTCTCGAGACACCGGCGCGGATCGCATGGGGCGGGGGCGGGTATGCCTGGGGGCCGACGGCGTGGCGGGTCGGGCCGGGTCGGCTGGAGGTCGACGCCGGGACGTTGACCGGCGGCGTCCTCCGGGCCTCGGCGCGGCTGGACGGGTTGCCGCTGGTCGCGCTCGCGGAACTGGGCGGGCCGGGCCTGAAGGGGCGGGTCTCCGGAGAGCTCGCGCTCGGGGGCCGCATGGAGGAGCCGGAGGCGGAACTGCGCCTGTATTTCTCTGGCGTGCTTCCCCGCGAGCCGCTGATCCTGCCCCTGGCGCCGGCGGACGCGGAACTCGGCGTTCGCGCGTCGAACGGCATGTTGCGCGCGGAGTGGACGCTCTCGGGGCCGGCCACGGTTTCGGGCGACCTGCAGGTTCCGTTCCAGTGGTCCCTGCGGCCGTGGTCCGCCCGTTTGCCCGGTTCGGCCCCGTTGAGCGGCCGCTTGCACGCGGGCGCCGACCTGGCCCGCCTGGTGCCCGCGTCGTTTCTCGAGGATCGGGCGGTCCGGGGTCGGCTGAAGGCCGACCTGACGTTCGGCGGCCGCCTGGATGCGCCGGATATCGACGGGTCTTTCGAACTGCAGGATGGCTACTATGAGGACCTCGACCTGGGCCTGGTGTTCCAGGACATCGGCATCGAAGCCCAATCGGACCTGGTCCGCCTGACCATCACACAGGCCTTGGCCCGGGACGGGCTCGGAGGCCGCGTGGAGCTCACCGGGCACCTGGACTACGCGCCCTCGCGCCGGTTCCCCTACGAGTTGAACATCCGCTTCGACAACGCGGCGCTGATCCGCGAGGACCACTTCCGGCTGGATGCCGACGGAGAGGTGAAGCTGGCCGGGTCCATGGCCGGCCACCGGCTGGCCGGCCGCCTGCAGATCCGCGAGTTGGATTACGAATCCGTGGAGCGCCCTTCGGCCTCCATCCCGCAACTCGACGTGACGGAGATCAACCGGCCGGGCGCGCCGCCGGGGACGCCGGCCACAAACGGCCCGGCGCGGCCGCTGGAACTGGACCTCGACATTCGCGCGCCGGCCCGCGTGTACATCCGCGGGCGCGGCCTGGACTCCGAGTGGCAGGGCCGGCTGCGCGTCGGCGGCACCCTGGCCGAGCCGGTGTTCCTGGGATCGTTCAACGTGCTGCGCGGCCGATTCCTGTTTCTCGGCCGGCGCTTCGCGCTCGACCGGGCCCTGATCAGCCTGGACGGCCGCGCGCCTCCGGACCCGCAGCTGGACATCAGCGCCAGCGTGGAGGCGGGGGGCATCACGGCGCGGCTCGGGCTCGCCGGATCCTGGGATACGCCCGCGTGGTCCCTCACTTCCGAACCGGCCCTGCCGGAGGATGAAATCATGTCGCGGCTGCTGTTCAACCGCGAGGCGGACGGCATCACGGCGCTGCAGGCCCTGCGCCTCGCCTATGGCCTGAACCTGCTGCGCGGCGGCGGGGGCGGCGGCACGTTCGACATTCTCGGCAAGAGCCAGAACCTGCTGCGCGTGGACCAGCTGGATATCAAGCAGGATGCCGACGATCCCTCGCTGACCTCGATCGCCGTCGGGAAATATCTCGGCGAGCGCGTGTATGTCGAGGGCGAGAAGAGCCTGGCGGGCGAGGGCGATTCGATCTTGGTCGAATTCGAGCTGTCCCGTTCCCTGCGCCTGCAGACCATCAGCAGCCCGCAGCTGCGCGAGGGGCTCCGGTTGAACTGGAATCGCGATTACTAGCACGGTGTTCCGGAAATCGTGGTGCGCGAAAAGGAATCCTGTCATCCCGGGCGTAGCGAGGGATCTCCATGGCGCCCAACACGTTGGAGATCCCTCACTTCGTTCGGGATGACAGCACCGTGAACATTGCAACCTGTGGGGCAGCGTACTCGATAGCCGGTCTTGATTCGGCCGCCGGACATGGTTAAGTAAGAAGAAAGGAGATTCTTATATGGTCGCCACGCCTTCCACGATGCTGCCGCTCGGAACCCCCGCCCCGGATTCCACGCTGCCCGACGTGGTCAGCGGGAAGCCGGTTTCCCTCGCCTCCTTCGCCGGCCGCCGGGCCCTGTTGGTGATGTTCATCTGCCGGCACTGCCCCTTCGTCAAGCATATCGAGCGCGAGCTGGCGCGGATCGGGCGGGACTACGCGGACCGGGGCGTCGGGATCGTGGCGGTCAGCTCGAACGACGCGGAGAAGTATCCCGACGACGCGCCGGAGAGCCTGAAGGCCATGGCCGTCGAGCTCGAGTTCAATTTCCCGTTCTGCCACGACGAAAGCCAGGACGTGGCCAAGGCCTACACCGCCGCCTGTACGCCGGATTTCTTCCTTTTCGGCGGCGACCTGAAGCTGGTCTATCGCGGCCAGCTCGACGACAGCCGGCCCGGAAACGGCAAGCCGGTGACCGGTCGCGACCTGCGCGCCGCGCTGGACGCCGTCCTGGCCGGGCGCCCCGTCCCGCCCGACCAGAAACCCAGCCTGGGCTGCAACATCAAGTGGAAGCCGGGCGGCGAGCCGTCCTATTTCCGTTGCTGAACCGCGCCGCCGCGCGCTCGGTCGCCCCGGAATGTCTTTACACGCCGGGGGGAGATTTGGTAAAAGCAAACGTCACTCGGCCTGTCCCCTGACGGAAGGCGAAGGGCGTGAATGAGCGATTCCGTTGTCATCGCTGCCGCGCACAAGAAAGGAAGCATGCACCGCGTTATCAATCATTTGATCCAGTTGCAGGAACTCCGCGTGGCCCGCGCCCAGCAGGAGGCCTCGATGCAGGGCGCCCGGCTCTCGCAACTGGACACGGCGATTCAAACGCTGATGCAACAGCTCCCGCAGGATATCGCGGTCCGCTACCAGAAGATCGAAAAGAAGGGGCTGCTGGCCATCGTGCCCGTGGCCAACGGGGTCTGCTCGGCCTGCGGCATGTCGCTGCCGGTCAGCCTCGTGCATGCCGTCCACGCCGCGGATTCGCTGCACCACTGCCCGAACTGCGCGCGCATGCTGTACTACCCCGAATCGCTGCCCCGCCACGTCGGGCGCCGGAAGCGCCGCAGCGAGCCGGCCAAGGTCGGCATCGATCGGTTCTCCTCGGTCGACCTGATGATCCCGCAATTGGTCTCGCAGGAGCGCGACGACGTGATCGCGGAGATGTGCCGGAAGATGGAGGCGGAGGGGTTCGTGGACGACGCGGGCCGGCTGCAGGAGGAGGCCCTGAAGCGGGAGGCCATCGTCAGCACCGCCGTGGAACACGGGCTGGCCTTTCCCCACGTCCGCGGCGTCGAGGGCGGCGGTCTGACCCTGTCGCTCGGCCTGCATCGCAAGGGCATCCGGTTCGGCGGGCCGGGGCGGGGCTTGACGAGGATCGTCTTCTTCATGGTCATTCCCACGGCGGCCAGCGCGTTCTACCTGAAGCTGCTTTCCGGCCTGGCGCAGACCTTCCAGAAGGAAGAGGCGCGCGATAAGTTGTTCGAGGCGGAAACGCCGGAGCAGCTTTGGAAGGTCCTCGTCAAGACGACCAAGTCCACGATCCAGTAGGCTCCCGGCCGGGCCGGACCCGCTACAGCCGGCGCAGGTCGGCCGGGGGATTGTCGGACAGTTCCACCTGCCCGTCCGTGTAGAGAATGTGGTAATGCCCGCGGTGGGGAGGCGGCACGGATTCCGAGAGGGCGCTGATTTCCACCAGCATCCACTTGGGGACGCCCGGCGGGTGCAGCTTGCGCCCGTTGTTTTCCACGTTCCAGACATAGGTCAGGCCCAGGGCGCGCTGCGCCGCCGGCAGGGCCGGGCAGACCGTCAATCCTTCGCCCGCCGTGTAGGGCCGGATCACCGTCACCAGGCTGTCGGCGTCCTGCTTGGGATCGTTCGGGAAGAACGCCAGCCGGGGCAGCGTGCCGCGGTCGATCTCGTACATCTCCAGGGCGGTGTAGATTTGCCAGAGCTGTTCCGCGCAGCGCCGCGTGAGCCGGCCGTGCTTCAGGTGGTGGAGGCCCCAGGCGACGCCGACGGACAGGAGCAGGACGACCACGAGCAGCTCGAGCAGCGTGAATCCGTGCCGGCGATGGGCGGGGGAGTGTGTGTTCATGGCTTCACCGGTCCACCTCGTTGAACAAAAGCCGCGCGAAGGGCGCGGGCCACTCGGAGGGCGGCGAGGAAACCTGGAGCGCCCGCTTGATGTACCCGGCGGCCAGGCGGTTCTCGCCGTCGAGGTAGGCGCGGATCGCCGCGGCGACGTAGGCGTCGTTTTGGAACGGGTGCTGCATGTCTTCCACGTCTTCGGCCACCCGGCGGCTCGAGAGATCGCCGGAGAGCCCCTGGATGGCCGTCCGGATCGGCCCCTCCGCGGGCGGTGCGCGCAGCATCAGCACCTCGAGGGCTCGCGCGCGGTCGCCCTCGAGCAGGGCCAGTTCGATGTACTCGAGCTGGGCCATGTTGGCGATGGCCGGCGAGGCGTCCGGGTTGGTCAGGATGCGGTGGTACAGCGCCTGGGCGCCGCGGCGGTTGTTCAGCATGATCTCGCACCGCGCCTGGTCGAGCTCCGCGATGGCCGCCGTCCGCGTGTCGCCCAGCGAGCGGCTGATGTCCGCCGCCGCGCGGAACCCGTCGCGGGCGGACGTCCAGTCGCTTCCAATCATGGCCTTGCGCGCCATCCGGATGTCGTTCCACGCCCGCGGGGTTTCCCGCTCGAAGTCGCCCCCGCTCTCCGCCTCGGCCAGCATGTACAGGGCGTTCTTCAGCTGGGCCCGGCGCACGACCTCCTCGAAGCGCGTCCGCAGCAGCCGCTGCCGGAACAGCAGCCCGGCGCCGGACAGGAGCGCCAGCATGGCCAGCAGGATGAGCAGCGGCTGCCGGTAACGACGGGCCAGGTGCCGCAGGTAGGCCCAGATCGAGAAGCGATGGGCGCTCACGCGGCGCCCGGCCTGGACCCGCTCGAGGTCGCGGGCGAAGGCCTCGGCGTCGACATAGCGGTCTCCCGGCTCCTTTTCCAGGGCCTTGAACAGCACCGCCTCGAGGTCGGGCGGGATCTCCTTGCGGAACAGCCGCGGCCGGCGCGGCAACTCGTTCTTTACCGACTCGAGCACCTCCTTCACCGGCGACCCGTGCTGGATGCCGTAAGGCATCACGCCGGTGACCGCCTCGTACAGCACCACGCCCAGCGAGTAGATGTCGCTGGCCGGGCCGACCCGCTCGCCCCGGGCCTGCTCGGGCGACATGTACAGCGGCGTGCCCGTCAGGGCGCCCGTGAGCGTGCAGGAGGGCCAGTCCATCAGTTCCGCCACGCCGAAATCGGAGAGGAGCGGCTCCTCGAACTCGTCGATCATGATGTTGGTCGGCTTGACGTCGCGGTGCACGATGTTGTGCGTGTGGGCGTACTGCAGGGCGCGGGCGATGCGGATCGCGATCTCGACGACGCGCATCAGGCTCATCGGGGTGGACTCCAGCGCGGCCTCCAGCGTGCGGCTGTTGCGGATGGATTCCATCGCGATGTAGTGATAGGGCCCGTCGCGGCCCGTCCCGTAGATCGGCATGATGTTGGGATGCCGCCGCAGCTTCTTGGACGCCTCCGCCTCGCGGCGGAACCGCTCGAGCATGGTGGCCGACACGCCGGGCCCTTCCTGGAAGATCTTGAGGGCCACCTCGTGGCCCGTGCTGTCCGTGGCGAGGTAGACCGAGGCCATCGAGCCGTGCCCGAGGAAGTCCGTGATAACGTACTCGCCGATGTGGAAGCCCTTGCCGGGATACTTCCCGGCCGTGGCCTGCGATCCGGCCGGCACCGCGGTTGTGTCCCTGGCCTTGCTCATGGTGCGCACATGAATCTGCTCTTCCGCCTTCGCGGATTCAAGGGCAAACCCGGCCGGGACAGGGCGAATCCGGTCGGCCGCGGGCAACCAGGGGGGGGCGGCCATACTTTGCAAAGTATGGCCACCCCCTCGGATCAGGCCGTCCCGCGCGGGGCCAGGATCCGGTCCAGCTTGCGCTGGTAGCGGGGCCGCATGAAGCGGGCCCAGTCCTCTTCAAAACGGAGCCGGTCCTGTTCGCGCTGGAGATGGATCGACCGGATCATGCGCGCCGGGGGGCGGGGGCGGCAGGTCCGCAGGTGGGCGAGGTACACGTCCTGGTCGTGGACGTCGCCGAGGACGTCCTGGATGGCCTTGAACCGCCGGGCCAGCGCGTCCAGCGGCGCGTCCCACGCGCCGGAGAGGAACTCGGCCATGTAACGCGCCTTGCGGCAGGCGATGCGCAGGCGGTGCATCTTCTCGGGCGGCAGGTCCGGCAGGCCGCGCGCGCGGCGGTGGATCCGCTTCAGCGCCTTGCCCAGCGCCCGGCGGCCGAGGTCCGCGGCCGGGCGGTCACGGACGCGTCGCGTGCCGGGCTTGAGATCCTCGTCGATCAGCCGCGTGAGCTCCGTTTTCAGCGCGCCATATTCAGCGCCTTCCAGCCGAGCCCGGACCTGTTGCTGCCGGCGGGCTTTTTCCCTCGCCTGCGCGGCCAGGAAGCGGGCCGACGCCCCGCGCCGCAGGACGGAATGGCGCTTCAGGAATAGCATCCAGACGTCCGTGTCGCGGGCGGGCCCCAGCTCTTTCAGCAGCTCCGCGTAGCCCGCTTCCACCGTTGCGGCCCGCGTCGCGGCCAGCGGCTTGCGGAACGCCCGCAGGAGCGTGCGCAGCCGCCGGATGGCCACCCGCATGTCGTGCAGCGGGCCCTCGAGCCCCGCCCGCACACCGTCCTCGGTCTGCCGGATGACCTCCGCCTGCGCCCGCGCGTGCCGGCGCACGAAATCGGCGAAGGACTCCGGCGGCGGCTGGAGAGGGGACGCGTTCATGTCAGGGCTGGGCGCCCGCCGGGCGGTGGGGCTCGAAGACCGGGCCGCCCGCGGAGGCCGCGGCCTTCGCGGCCTCGACGGCCCGGCGATAGAAGACCTCCTGGCTGCGCACGGCCTTCTTCTTCGCCGGCGGCGCCAGGCGCTCGTACGTCCCGTCCGGGAGCAGCCGCCGCGCCTTGACGTTGTCCTGCAGGCTGGTCTCCAGGATCGAAACCAGCCGGGCGCGGCACGCCGGGTCCTCGACCGGGACGAGCAGTTCGACCCGCCGGTCGAGGTTGCGCGGCATCCAGTCGGCGCTGGAGATGAAGACGAGCTCCTCGCCGCCGTTGTGGAAGTAGAAGATGCGGCTGTGCTCCAGGAAGCGGTCCAGGATGCTGATCACGGCGATGTTCTCGCTCAAGCCCGCCACCCCCGGGCGCAGGCAGCAGATGCCCCGCACGTTGAGCTCGATCTTCACGCCGGCCTTCGAGGCCTCGTAGAGTTTCTGGATCAGGTCGGGATCGGCCAGGGAGTTGAGCTTGGCCATGATCCGGGCGGGCTGGCCTTGTTTCGAGCGTTCGATTTCGTTCTGGATCAGATCGAGGAGCCGGTCGCGCAGGCCGATGGGGGCGGCCTCGAGCTTGCGGTAGCGGACGGGCTGCGAGTAGCCGGTGATGGTGTTGAAAAACGAGGACGCGTCGGCGCCGTAGTCCTCGTCGGCGGTCATGAAGCTGATATCGCTGTAGAGGCGCGCGGTCTTCTCGTTGTAGTTGCCGGTCCCGAAGTGCACGTAGCGGCGGATGCCGCCGGGCTCGCGCCGGACGATGATGCAGATCTTGGCGTGGGTCTTGAGCCCCTTGAGCCCGTAGATGATCTGGACGCCGGCGTGCTCGAGCGCCGTGGCCCAGCCGATGTTGCGCGCCTCGTCGAAGCGGGCCTTGAGCTCCACCACCACGGTCACGTGCTTGCCGCGGTCCGCCGCGCGCGCCAGGGCGGCGACCACCGGGCTGCTCTCGCTGGTGCGGTACAGGATCTGCTTGATGGCGAGGACGTTGGGATCGTTCACCGCCTCCTCGATCAGGCGCACCACCGGGTCGAAGCTGTCGTACGGGTGGTAGAGCAGCACGCTGCGCCGCGCGAGGAGGTCGAACATCGGCTCCTGCGGCGGGAGGTCCGCCGGCGCCTGGGGCGGCCAGTCCTCGATCTTCAGGGGATCGAAGCCGGTCATGCCCGCGAGCCGGAAAAACGCCGCGAGGTCCAGCGGGCCGGGCGCGGGGTAGACCTCCTGGTCCGACAGGTCGAGCGCGCTGCGCAGGAAACCGAGCAGGATGTCCGACGGTTTCCCGCCGATCTCGAGCCGGATGCACGGGCTGCGCTTGCGCTCGGTGAGGACTTCCTTCATCTGCGAGAGCAGGTCGCCGGCGGCGTCCTCGCTCACGCTCAAGTCCGCGTTGCGCGTGATGCGGAAGGGCACGCTCTCCAGGATCGGCTCGCCCGGAAAGACGCGGTCCAGGAAGGCCGTCGCCAGGTCCTCGATCGGAAGATAGTGGAAGCCGGCCCCGGTGGGCACGGTGACGAACCGAGCGAGGCCGCGGGGCAGGGGGATCACGGCGAAGCGCGGCATCTCGGCGCCGCGGACGGCCTTGAGCCGGACGCACAGGTTCAGCCCGAGCCCGGGGAGCAGCGGGAACGGCTCCTCGATATCCACGGCCATGGGCGTGATGATGGGGAAGATCTCGTGCTCGAACACGGTCTCCAGGTAGGCGTCCTGCTCGGGCGTCAGGGTGCTGCGCTCCACGCGCCGGATGCCCTGCTCGGCGAGCCGCGGATCGAGGTCGTTCAGCAGGCACGCGTATTGGTCCGCCATCAGGGCGCGCACGGCCTGGCCGATCTCGGCGAGTTGCTCCTTCACCGTCAGCCCGGAGGCGTCCGCGCCGTCCCAGCCCTGCGCCCGCAGCTGCTGCAGGCCGCCGACCCGGATCATGAAGAACTCGTCGAGGTTCGAGCCGGTGATCGCCAGGAACTTCAGGCGCTCCAGCAGCGGCAGAGAGGCGTCCTGCGCCTCCTCCAGCACGCGCCGGTTGAAGGCGAGCCAGCTCAACTCCCGGTTGAAGAACCGGTCGGGCTTAGACGCCATCGCGCGCCTCCGGGTCGGCGAACCGCTCTTCCTTCAGGACCGCCGGCAGGCCGTAGACCTCCTCGAACAGGGCGCCCTTTTCCTTGAGGGCCAGGCGCTCGAGGGTCAGGTCCTCCACGTTGCGCACGCGGATGACGAACTGGCCCGGCTCGCGCACGAATTCCACGTCCCGGACCTGCTGCAGGTGGTTGCGCTCCAGGGCGTCGGCGACGCGGAGCAGCGCGGCCATCTTCGACACCGTGATCCGGTCGTCGCGCCCGAGCGCCATGTACTCGGGGTGCGTCGCGGCGGGCAGGGCGCGCCGGTGGTAGCGGGAGACCAGGGCGACGATGGCCAAGTCCTCGCGCGTCAGGCCGAACAGGTCGCTGTGCTGGATGATGTAGAGCGAGTGCTTGTGGTGGCTGCGGCTGCTGATGAAGCCGCCGACCTCGTGGAGCCGCGCGGCCACCTCGAGCAGCAGTTCGTACCGCTGGTCCAGCTGGTGCTCGGGTTGCAGCTCCCGGAACAGCCGCACGCACAGGTCCGCCACGTGCGCGGCGTGGGCGGCGTCCACGTTGTACTTCTCCGCCAGGGCCACGGCGGAATGCCGCACCTGGTCGGCGAACGAGCCGGTCCAGTAGCCGCGCAGGGTCATCTCCTTGAGCAGGCCGTCCCGGAAACTGGCCTTGGGCACGAGGATGTGCTCCGCCTTGAACGCCCGCGCGAGGTGCTGGTAGACCAGCAGGGCGGGGCCGACGGTCTCGGCCTCCTGGTAGGTGAGCTGGTACTTGCCCACGATCTTCGCGACGCTGACCGGCAGCAGCTTGTCGTTGAAGGCCGCGAGGGCCTTGTAGTCCAGGCGCGCCGTCTTCCGCTCGGACCAGTCGGGGCAAAGCTGCGCGGCGGCGAAATGCGCGTCGCCGGACATGGCGACCAGGACCGGGACCGTGGCCACCGGCAGGTTGCGCACGACCTGTTCGACCAGCCGCTGGATGTGCTGCCCGAGGATCGTCCGCACGCGCTCGGTGGTCGCGCGGTGGGTCTCCAGTGTCTCGCGCATCCGGAGCGAGCCCAGCCGGTACGAATCCGAGAAGACGATGTGCCCCTCCTGCAGCAGCAGCAATTCCGTGCTGCCCCCGCCCACGTCGGCGACCAGCAGCGAGCCGGTCTCCAGCTCGGGCTCGTCCGCCAGGACGGTTTGCGCCGCCATGAAGGTCAGCCGGTTCTCCTCCGCCTCGTCGATCGCCCGCACGTTGATGCGCGTGGTGATGTAGATGCGGTCGAGAAAGGTGTCCCGGTTCTGCGCCTCGCGCACCGAACTCGTCGCCACGGCCCGGACCTGCTCCGGTTTCGTGATGCCGTACTCGTCCATGACCCGCCGGAATCCCTTGAGGATATCCACGCATTCCTGGATCGTGGATTGCTGGATCCGGCCGCGGGTGAACGTGTCCTTGCCCAGTTGGACGCCCTGCGAGAGGCTGTCCAGCTTGCGGACGCCGCCCTGGTCGTCGATCTCGGCGATCTCCATGCGGATGGCCGTGGCGCCGATGTCGATGACAGCGGCCATCCGGACGTTGCGCGGCGGCGCGGGGGCCTCGGGAGGCGCGACCGGGTCCGGGCTCATGAGTCCTCTTCCTCCCGGGCCTCGACCGCGGCGGCGATCAGCGCGGCGGCGCCCATGGCCGTCGCCGCGTCGCCGAGGCGGGCGGGCGCGATCTTCAGGTCGTCGGCATACATCGCCATCGCCCCGTCCTCGATCGCCCGGCGGACCTCGCCGAGGAACAGGCTGGGCATGGCCTCGACCAGGCCGCCGCCCAGGACGAGGACGTCCGGGGCCAGGAGGTTCACCACGCCTGCGAGCGCGATCCCGAGCTTTTGCGCCGCGTGGCGCACGATCTGCTCGACCACCCCGTCGCCCGCCTCGATCGCCTTGGCCAGCGCGCCGCTCTTCATGGCCCCGATATCGGTGCCCGCGAGGCCCAGCAGGTGCGGCGCCTCGCCCCGGTGCGCGGCCATGGCCGCCTCGGCCGCGATGCCCAGCCGGCTGGCGATGGTCTCCAGGCAGCCCCGCTGGCCGCACCCGCACAGCCGGCCGTCCGGCTCGACCGGGATGTGGCCGATCTCCATGCAGGAGCCCTTCTTGCCCCGGAACAGTTTCCCCTCGTAGACGCAGGCGCCGCCCAGGCCCGTGCCCGGGAAGACTCCCAGCGCGCAGCGGGCCTTCCGCGCCGCGCCGAACCGGTACTCGCCGTACAGGCCGGCGTCCACGTCGTTCGCGATGGTCGCCGGACAACCGAACCTCTTCTCCAGCGTGTTCTTCAGCGGCACGTTGCGCCAGCCGAGGTTCGGCGCGGTCAGGATGATGCCGCGGTCGAGGTCCAGCGGGCCCGGGCATCCCACGCCGATGCCCGAGATCTCGGACATCTTGAGATGCGCCTCGCCCACCGCGGCCTGGACGGTGTCCAGCAGGCGGGACAGCACCTGCCGGGCGCCGCTCTGCGCGCGGGTCTTGACCTTCTCCGACGCCAGCGCCTTGAAGCGCTCGTTGAAGACCGTGGCCATCATCTTCGTGCCGCCCAGGTCGAAGCCGACCCAGTACTTCTTACTCTTCATGTTCGCCATGTAGTCCCGCCTTCCGTCCTGAAGAATGCTGTAGACGCGCTTCTGCGAAGCGCGGAGGCGGCTCGCCGAGCCGCCGCTACAGAAGAAGCCCTAGGGCAGGCGGACGGCTTCCACGATCTCGATCGGCTCCACCGGCACGTCGCCGTGCGGGCCGGCCTGGCCGGTGCGGACCGCCTTGATCTGGTCCACCACGTCCATGCCCTCGACCACGCGGCCGAAGACGCAGTAACCGAAGCCGCGCGAGTCGGGCGACGTGTGATCCAGGAAGGCGTTGTCCGCGACGTTGATGAAGAACTGCGCGGTCGCGCTATGCGGATCCGGGGTGGGCGCCATGGCGAGGGTCCCGCGGGCGTTCTT
>JAGNIJ010000058.1 GCA_018001225.1 Kiritimatiellia bacterium
GTTGACCACTCAACCCTTGATGTGAAGCCGCTCGGGTTGCGCTCCCGCAGAGCCCTATCCTGCTTCACACCCTCTCATCTAACCATGAACTGCTCTGGCCCGCCAGTACCCCCCCTCAAAACGGAAACTTTGACCGCACAGCCGGAAACTTTGATCGCACCGCGACATGTTCGATTTTCAAGACCCGGGGCGCGGGGAGCCGGAATAGCGGCCCCGCGCCTCCGCCGTCAGCGGCAACAACTCCGCGTCCGCCCGCTCCGGATACTCCGCCGCCTCCCGCACATCAACCAACCGAGGCTGTGAATCGATGCCACGTGATGTCTGATACCTTGATCTACCCATCCGGGGGCATCGTGCGCAGCTCGAAGACGAAGCAGCGTTGGAATCATCCCCCGGCCCCGAGTCATGCCCCCCCCCTCCACGATACCCGAGAAACCGCTTTGTTTGACCGCCACGGACCGATCAGCAGGGGAGATAGCAACCGAAGGGATGCGCAGTTCGCCGCCGGCCGCGGCGAGGGCGCCAGGGTGCCGGCCAGATCCATCCCGGAACAATACCCCTCGAATGCAAAAGAACGTAAGAGCGAAATGCGAAGAAGAATCAATGTGCTGTAATATTCTGTATCTGCGCTATTAAACAAGTATCAGATTAACTGGAAAAGAGAAAAAAAGGTGGCACCCCCGGCCCGACTCGAACGGGCGACCGTCGGATTAGAAATCCGATGCTCTGTCCAACTGAGCTACGGGGGTATCTCCAAGCCCGGCAGTACGATAAGAACCACGGGCCGGCTTTTCAAGCCCGCAACGCGCGGCTTGCGCGGCGCGGCACCTCATGTACCTTATGCACTCACATGAGGAAACTCGCCACAGCCCTGGGCCTGCTCGCGGCCGGCTTCATCTATCCCGCACGCGCCGCCACGCTCGAAATCCGGGTCACGGGTGTCTCCACCTCCGGCCCCGTGCGCGCGGCGGTCTATGCATCCCCCGAATCCTACGAGAACAAAAAGGCGTGGAAGGAGTCGGCGGCCTGGCCGGCGGAGGACGACGCGCGGTTCCGCTTCGAGGGGCTCCCGCCCGGCGAATACGCCGTCCGCGTGTACCAGGATATCAACGACAACGGCGCGCTGGACCGGCGCGGATTTCTTCCGGCCGAGCCCTTCGGCTTCTCGAACGACTTCCGGCCCCGGTTCGGCCCGCCGTCGTTTTCGGACCTGGCCATCCGGCTTGCCGGCGGAGACGAACGGCAGTCCATCCGCCTGGTCCCGCCGCCCCGCGGCGGGGAGTGGTCGGTCGGCGCCGCGATGATCGCAAAGACGGAGTCGTACCGCGGCATGGAAGACCGGGTCATCCCGATCCCCTTCGTCAGCTACGTCGGGCCGCGGCTCCAGTGGTTCGGCCCGATAGCCAGCCTCACCGCGTACGAGGCCGGCGGGTTTTCCGTCGCCGGCACGGCGCGGTACACCTTCGACGGTTACGAACAGGGCGATGCCCCGATCTTCGAGGGCATGCCGGACCGCGACGGCACCCTCGAGGCCGGGGCGCGGATCGGCTGGGCGTTCGCCCCCCGCTGGAGGGTCGACGGCGGCTTCCTGCACGACGCGCTCGGGCGGCACGACGGATTCCGCGCCAACCTCGCCTTGCGCCGGACCTTCACCGCGGGGAAACTGACCCTGGTTCCTGAACTGGCCCTGGAGTGGCTGGACGACTCCGTCGCGGGCTACTACTACGGCGTGAAGCCCGCCTGCGCGCGGGAGGACCGGCCCGCGTACGCGCCGGACGACGCATGGGAACCGCGATTGGGCGTTTCGTTTCTGTATCCCGCCGGGGAAAAATGGCTTCTTTCGCTGCGCCTCGCCGCCCGACTTCTGCCGAAAGAACTCACGCACAGCCCGCTGGTCGGAGACGACGAAGAAATCACGGCGTTCATGAGCGTGAGCCGGGCGCTGTAGCCGGGATCGCCGATCCCGGCGCAGGTATCCCGGCCGGCCTCACCGAGGCCGGCTACAGCTTCACGGCCGCCGAACGCCGAGGCGGTAAAAGCGCAGGTCGGAACTCGTGTTCGTGTCCACCGCATTGGTCGGGCCATGGCCGACCAGGTTGGTCAGTCCCGGGATCTCCCGCCAGTCGGGCGACCGCAGGTCGTTCGTGTTGTACCAGACGCCGTAGAATCGCCCGCTGACGGCTTCCCAGTGAAGCTGAAATCCGCCGCTGTCCGCCGAGAACAGGCCCTCCACATCGAACGTCGCCGTTGCGCTCAACGGGTCGAGCCCCGCGATGTACTTGGAGAGATTGCTCATGCCGCTGCCGCTCTCGTCGTCCGCGGCATCGTTGCGGTTGAGCGGCTGGAAGCCGTAGTCCGACTCCCACTCGTCGTCCATGCCGTCGCCGTCGCTGTCGGACGACACGGCCGTCTGCACCGAGTAGGCGAGGGTCTGGTCGTTGAACCGGAAAGTGTAGAGACCGCCCGCCAGGTTGGTGGCCACGATGTTGAGGGCCGAGGAATCCGCGGTGCCGGAAATCGGCACCTGCTGGCTGCCCTGGTTCAGGTCGCCCCAATTGGTCGTCCACGAGTCATTGGAGACGAACTTGAACTCGATCAGGTTGGTGGCCGGCAGCTCCAGCACGGCGGCCCAGGTGTTGTTCGTCACCTTCCGCATGTTTCGCGAGCCTTCGTTCCAGTTGTTGAAGGTGCCCGCGACGGCCATGTTGCTGTAGCTGGACGTGTAGGCCGCCGGCGCAGCGGTTTCCGAGCCCCGGTAGGTCGCCACGACCGCTCGCTCACCGCCGGTATCGGGCACTTTAACGGTCAGGCGGCGAAGCGCGGCATCGTAGCACCAGGCCGCGCCGGCATTCGTGCGGATGGCGGCGGGCGCCACGCGGGTCACTGCCGAGCCTCCCAGCGTCACGCCGCTCGCGGGCGGCACGCCATGGGCCACGATGAAATAATCCCGCTCGCCGGGGTCGTAGGAGCCCTGCCGCGCTCCGACGGTGAAGGAAAACGAGGAGGCGTTGGTCTGGCTGGTCAGTCGCGAGGCAGCGTACTGGCCGGCCAGGTAGTTGGTGGTCGACCCGTCGTCCTCGTAAAGGGTGAACTCGGCGGAAGCCGCGGGCCAGACGTGCAGGTCCAGGTAGTCGGGCTCGCTTTCATCCGTGTAGTTCATCCAGGGACCCATCGGGACGATGGAACCCTCGCGGACAAAGAGAGGAATCGACGCAACGGACGCCGGCACCGTGAGGGTCTGTCCGCCGCCGTGCCGGGTGTCGAAGCGATAGTCGTACCACCACGTGCCGTACGGCAGATAGACTTCGCGCTGCCGGGCGCCTTCCGTCCAGACCGGCGCCACGAGCAGCGCATCGCCCACCATGAAATCGTATTCGTTGAGCTGGCTGTTGGTGGCGTACATGTTGCCGTCAGCGCGGAAGTGGAAGGCGGGAGGCGTATTCATCGGCGCACCGTTGGTCGTGGACCGGTGCGCCAGCGTGTACAGGTAAGGCATGAGCTCGTACCGGAAGCGAATGTGCTCGCGGATAATCTCGAAGTACGGGCTGTCAAACGCCCAGGGCGGGCGATCGGGCTCGCCCTCGACGTCCATCGAGTGCGCCCGGGCAAACGGGTTGAAGACGCCCCACTGCACCCAGCGGGTCATCATCTCGTTGGACGGGTGGTTGATGAACCCGCCGATGTCGTGGCCGAACATTGCCTGGCCGGAGATCATGACGCTGATTCCCAGCCGGATGTTGTGCCGCAGGTGATCCCAGCTCGAGATGTTGTCACCGCTCCACCCTCCGGCATAGGCCTGTACCCCGGGCCAGCCCGAGCGGCTCAAGACGAAAGGGCGGCCGGCCGGGTCGCGGGTCTTCAGCGTATCGTACGTCAGCGAGGTCTGCCGGACGTTGAAGGTGTTCTTGTTGACCTGGTGCCACTTGCGGCTGTCGTTGTTGTTCGTGCCGCCGCCGTACCGGTCGTCGCAGTAGTACACGACGTTCAGCGCCATCGCATTTTCGTTGGGCTCGTTGAGATCGTTCCAGATGCCGGCGAAGGGATACTGGTGCAGGTAATTCGTCATCTTTGCCTTCCACCATTCCCGCGCGAACGAGCTGCTGAAGTCCAGCCAGGAGACGTTGCCCAGGAAATTCGTGCCGACGTAGGTGGACAAGTCGTTAGCCTTGAGGAAATGCAGGTTGGCGTAGGCCTCGCCGTACAGCGGGTCGCTGGTCTTCATCAGCGGCTCGATCAGGGGCACGACGCGCACCCCTTTGCCCGCCGCGTACTGGATCAGGCCGGAGACGTTCGTGTAGCCCGCGTTGAACGTCATCTGGTGGTAGTTGTCCTGCGAGCCGATGTCGAGGTACACCGCGTCCAGCGGCACGCCGTACTGCCGGAACTGGTCGAGCAGCGTATGGACCTGGTGCTGCACCCAGTAGGAGTGGCGCGAATGGTGGTAGCCGTAGGCCCACTTCGGCAGCTTCGCGGGGTAGCCCGTCAGCTCGGAGTAGCGGTTCAGCACGTCCAGCGGAACATGATCGGCCCCGCCGCCGAAGAAGTAGTAATCGAGCTGGCCGTCCCCCGCCTCGAAGGAATAGGCGTCGCCCCACTGCGTGCCCATGCGGAAGGTCGGGCGCGTCGGGTTGTTGAAGAATACGCCGTACGCCCGCGCCGGGGTCCCGTTCGTCGCCGGACGCATCCCGTAGTACATCGGCAGCGTCATGTACATCGGGTTCCGGGATTCCTGCCAGTAATACGTGTCCTGGTTCCAGCCCTGGATGTTGTAGCCGCGCCGGTTCAGCGGCCCCGCGAACTCGCCCAGGCCGAAGTACGCCTCGTCGGCGGGCATCTCCATGACCGCCTTCAGCTTGAAGCCGTTCGGCAGGTTGCTGACCGACACGGAGCCCCAGTTGACCATCTCGTAGGAGCTGTCGCTCGCCGGCTGGTAGTCCCAGTCGTATTCCATCCGCCGCGCACGCAGCAGTTCGTAACCGGACGGGTCCTTGAACCGGATGTTGAAAGCAGGCGTCTTCTCGATCTCCACGCGAACCTGCGTGGTCGTGAAGACGAACTGCGTGCTGCCGTTGTCGCTGAACCCGATTCCGAACGACGGCCAGTTCGAGAACGGCTTGGCGATGCCGACCTCCTCCTTGTCCCACAGCGAATCCCAGTGGAACCGGACCCGCACCACGTCCGGGGCATGCGGCGCGACTTCCACTGCGCCGGTCGGGGACAGGTGAAAGAGGAAACTCCGGTTGCCGGAGGCCGCGTTGGTCAGCACCTGCACCGACGACACCGGGCCGTTGGTTTGGATCGCCGCCCGGCCCGAAAGCGCCAACAGCGGCAGGATGATACACGCCGCCTTGGTCGGAAATCGAATGTATATGCTCATGCCGGGGCCTCCGCCTGATTCGTTTTTACTTTACACCCAGATGAATACATCGTCCAGTAGGACCTGTTTTCGCCGCAGGCAAATGAATATCGTGCTCACAGGCGCCATCGGTTCAGGAAAAAGCGCCGCCGTCCGGGCGATCATGGCCCGGCTCGGTTGGCGCGAGCCGGCCGGGTTCTTCACGAGCCGCCGGCCCGGAGCGCTGGTCCTTCAGTCGTGGCGCGGCGAAGGGGGGCCCTGCGCCCGACGGGACGACGCCCGGAAGCCGCCCTACGAAGTGATCCCGGAGGTTTTTACCGGCTTCGCCGTGAAATGCCTGGGAACCGGGAGGGCGCCCGCGATCCTGGATGAACTCGGCGTCCTGGAACTGGACCTCCCCGTTTTCACCCGGGCCGTCGCGGACCTCTTCACGCGCGACGGCCCGGTGCTGGCCGTCATCCAGGAGCGCGCGCTGGACCGGTGGCGGGACATCATCGGGGCGTCGAAGATCCACCGCGTGTTCCGGGTCGAGGCCGGGAACCGGGACCGGCTGCCGGAGGACATCGCGACCGCCTTCCTGCATCGGTAGGGCCCCGACAGCCGGCACATCGGTTCGGGTTTGAGATATCTCCGGCGGCGGAGCGCCGGAGCTACGACGACCTGTAGTTCCGCCGCTCTGTCGGCGGAAGAGAGCCGGCTTGAGGCCGGGTCTACTTTTGCAGGTAGGCCTGGTCCGCCGCGCTCAACCCATCGATGGTGATCGACACCCGCTGCCCGTCCGGCCGTTCGAGGATCACCTGTCCGCCCTTGACGGCCACGAGCCGCGCCTGCACCTGCCGGCCGCTGGCGCCCGTCCATGTCCGGAACTCACCCGGCGCCTCCCCCGCCCCGGCGGGCTCGATGCGGAACTCCAGCGTGTCCTCGTTGAAGCGCACCCGGTAGGCCCCGTCCAGCGCGCCTTCGATCTTCACGCTGTCGCCGCGCCGCTTGAGCGTGCCGGTGTGCGGGACCGGCACGGCCCAGGCGTCCGCCGCGCCCCAGAACAGGAAGCCGTCGTCCGCCGCCAGCTTCAACTCGACGTTCTCCGCCTGCTTGAACTCGGCCCGGCACTCCCACTCGAAGTCCTTCACCAACTTCATCGGCCAGCCCTTCGGATCCCAGTTGTTCACGTTGCTGATGAGGTACATCGCCGTGTAAAGGGACGCCGCCTGCTTGCGCGTGGCGCCGGTCTCCTCGGGCGCCTCGGACGGCGATGCCGCGGCCCGCGCGCCCGGCGCCAGCGCGAACAGCCGGGCGCTGAACGGGGGCAGGGTCATGCGCGCCTTGCCGGCCGGCTTGTCCGCCAGGATCGAACGGACGATCTCCTGCCGGACGGGCCCGCCGTACCGCGCGCGCTCGGTGTCCACGAGCATGTCCCACGGCCCCGGCGCGGGGAACGGGACCTCGGCGTTCTCGACCGGCTTCTCCGAGAAATTGACGGCCACCACCATCGGCGCGCCGGGCGAACCCGCGTGCCAACGCCAGTACACCGCCCACTGGCGGTCGCTGTCGAGGATCGGGACGCGGATCTCCATCCCCTTCAACGCCTCCCCGCGCCCGTCGAGGTTGCGGCGCAGCCGGATGAGATCGCGGTGCAGCGTGAACAGCCCGGCATGGCGCTGCTTCTTGCCCCAGTCCAGCGGCCGGCTGTCGTGGAAGGGCCCGCTCTCCTGGAACTCGTTGCCCATCAGGATCAGCGGGACGCCCGGCGCGGTCAGGGTCAGCACCGCGCCCAGCGCGCAAAGCCGGCGCGCCCGCTCGCCCGCGGGGTTGGCCGGGTCGACGTCCGAGGCGATCCGCGTCTGCCGGTTGATCTGGCCCGCCTCGTCGTGGTTGTCCACGTAGATCACCCGCGCCATGGTGGACGGGCGCCACTCGAGGGCGCTCCCGATCGGCCCGATGCCGCGCTCGGCGTCGCTCGCCGCCTTGAGCACGGGCAGGACCTGGTGGTGGAACTCGAAATCCCACGAGCCGTGGAAGTTGCCGATGTCCATCGAGTCCTCGGCCATGCTGTGCGCCTGCGGGAACCGGCTGCGGATCTGGCTGTTGATGTCCTCCAGCATCTGCGAGCCCGCGGGGATCGGATCGGCGCCTTCGCGACTGGCCCGGATGTTGATGGGCGAGTCCCAGCGGAACCCGTCTACGCGGTACTCCTCCAGCCACATCATGGTGTTGTCCTTGATGAACCGGCGCACCATGGGCTCGTCGAAGTTCGGCCGCGGTCCCCACGGGGTCTGGGCGCGTGCGGGGTCGCCGTAAAAGTACTGGCCGGTTCCATCGAAGTTCAGCAGGTCCAGGTTGTCCGGCCCGTAGTGGTTGTGGACCACGTCCAGGTGCACGGCGATCCCGGCCTTGTGGCAGGCCCGCACAAACGCCTTGAGCCCGTCCGGCCCGCCGTACGCCTGCTCCACGGCAAAAAGGTCGCTGGGATTATAACCCCAGCTATGCCGGCCGTTGAACTCGTGCACGGGCATGACGCACACCGCGCTGACGCCCAGTTCCACGAGGTGGCCGAGGGCCTTGATGGCGTCCTGGAACGTCCCGGGCTCGCCGTCCTGCGGCTTCGGATCGAAGAACGCGCCGATGTGCAGCTCGTAGATCACGAGGTCCTCGATCGGCCGGCCCGCGGGCCGGTCGTCCTCCCAGGCGAACGCGGCCGGATCGTAGAACGCCGAACTGCGCCCGTCGGCCGTCACCGCGCGGGCGTACGGGTCGCGCCGGGGCAGGCTGCCGTTGACCAGGTAGCGGTACGCGCCGGACGGCAGGCTTCGCTGGAGCGTGGCGGACCAGATGCCCGAGGCCTTGTCCAGCGTCATCCGCTCGGCGGCCGAGGCCTTCCAGCCGTTGAAGTCGCCGACCACCTCGACCGAGCGCGCGTTCGGCGCCCAGACCCGGAACGTGGTCCACCCCGGCCCACTGGTGACGCCCAGCGGTTCCTGGGCCGCCGCCGCGGTCCACAGCGCCCCCACCAGCCCCATGATCAGCAGCTTTCGCATGGCGATCCTTCCGCCTCGTGTACCCGGCCCCACGAAGCGAGGCAAGCCGGATCTGCCAATCACAGACCCCCGCGACCTTGCGTCGCGGGTGAATCAGGTCCGCCCTGCACCATCGCCCGCGAGCGCGCTCCCGACCGGGCGCGACCGCGCCCACCGCCCCCCCCGCCTTTTCCTTCTTGTTCTTCCCGATCTTCGCCTCTATGACTATCGGCCATGAGGCCGTGCGCGGGCCCTATACGAAGGAGAGCCATGATGAACACGTTCGGCAAACGGATCGCGGCCGCGGGCGCGGCCGTCCTGGCGGCCTCCGCCCCCTGCGCGCTGTCCGATTCTTCCGCGCTCGATCTCGGCGAGATCGGGGCCGCCGGCCCGGCGGCCCCGGCCGTCCTCGGCGCCACGGACCGCGCGGACGGCGACGCCATCGAACTCCGCGGAGGCGTGGACCTCGCGGACGCCGCCGCCCTGCTCCCGGGCGTAACCCCGGGCCGCGACGCCGATCTCCACGCGCGAACCATCCGGGTCCGCGGCTTCGACCTGAACCAGGCCCCGCTGTTCCTCGACGGCATCCCGGCCGGCCCGCCCGGCGGCGACCGCATGGACCTCGCCCGGTTCGGGCTGCTGGACGCCTCGGACGCGAGCGTCTCGCGCGGATTCAGCCCGCTGGCTTTCGGCCCCAACACGCTGGGCGGCGCGATCAACGTCGTGAGCCGCAAGCCGGTCCGCCCGCGCGAGTTGCTGCTCCGGGGCGGCTCGTTCAGCGGCAACGGCCTCGAGGGCGGCGCCCGCGGCGGAATGGTCCATGCGCGCGGCTTCCTCCAGGGCGGCGTCGCCTACCGCGAGCGGGACTATTTCTCCGTGTCCGAAGACCACGAACCCGCGGCCGGCGAGGACGGGGACCGGCGCGAGAACTCCGATAGCCGCGACCTGCAACTCCATCTCAAGGGCGCCTGGACACCGGTCTCCGGCGATGAGATCGCCGTCGGCTTCGTCCGGCAGGACAGCGAGTTCGGCGTCCCCCCCTACACGGGCGACGATGCCCGCGTCCAGCCGCGCTACTGGCGTTATCCCTCGTGGGAGCGGAACAGCCTCTACCTCGTCGGGCGGAAGACGCTCGGCCTGAACGCGTACCTCAAGCCCCGGCTGTTTTACACCACCTTCGAGGACACGCTGGAATCGTACGACGACGACGCCTACATCACGCAGGCCGGTCCCCTTGCCTTCACGAGCCACGACGATGACGAATCCCTCGGCGGCTCGATCGAGGCCGGCGTGCTGCCCGGCCAGCAGCGCGCGCCCCGGATCACCGCACACTACCGGCAGGACACCCACCGCGAACACGTCGACGGCGGCGAGGAGTCCGAGTTCAGCGACGACACGATCGCCGTGTCCGCCGAGGACGCGTTCCGATTCCGCGAGTCGTGGACGCTGGCTCTGGGCCTGGGTTATGAGCAGTACGAGAACCGGAAAGCCGAGGACCGCTCCGGCGCCGCGCCGCGGGACCTGGACGGCGGCGACGATTCGGCCGTCAATCCGCAGATCGGCCTGTTCTTCTCCATCCCGGGCGGCGCGTTCCGGGCCACGTTCGCCCGGAAGTCCCGCTTCCCCTCCCTCGGCGAGCGCTACGCGAGCCGGGGCGGCACGGCCCTGCCCAACCCGGACCTCGAGACCGAAACGGCCGACCACTTCGAGGCGGGCTACGCCGGTCTTCTCAACGAGCGGGTGGAGGGCCGCGTGAGCGCGTTTTACAGCCGCGTGAGTGACGCGATCCAGCGGGTGGATTTCGCCGAGTTCGACGAGGCGACCGGGACCTGGCTCCACCAGGTCCGCAACGTCGGCGACGCCGAGCACCGCGGCGCCGAGGCTGGGATCGCGTGGCCCGGCGTGCGCGGGGCCTGGAAGCTCGGTCTCGACTACGCCTGGCTGGAGGTCGAAAACACCTCGAACCCCGACCTGAAGCCGATCGGCGCGCCCGAGCACCGGCTCGTGGGCTACGCGGAGTTGAAGCCGACGCCGAAATGGACTTTCGTGCCGAGCGTGGAATACAGTTCCTCGCGTTATGCCACCAGCGACGGCGTCGAGGTGGACGGTTTCTGGGCGGCGAACCTCCATGCCCGCGTGACCCTGCCGCGCAACTTCACGCTGGACGCCGGCGTGCAGAACGTCTTCGACGAGGACTACGAACTGGCCGAGGGCTACCCGGAGGAAGGCCGGAACTACTACGCGAACGTCAGTTACCGATTCTGATTAAGGCGCGGGTGGAACCGCGCCCTCCCCAACTACCCATCCGCGGGAGGGCCGGGTTCTTCCCCCGGCCTCTATCCCCCCCATTGGATACGACGGAGATCCCCATGCTGAATAAAGATCCGATCCTGCAGATCGACTTCAACGCGCTCTACCGCGAACAATGGCGGCGGTCGTCGTTCGGCGCGCGGGCCCCGGCCGACTGGGACCGGCGCGCCGGGCAACGGAGCCGGCGTGACCTGGCCAGCGACTACAACCAGGCCTTCCTCGACCGCGTCAACTTCGACGGCGTCCGAACCGCGCTGGACATCGGGTGCGGGGTCGGCAACCTCGCCATTCCCCTCGCCCGGCGGCTCCGCAAGGTCACGGCCATCGATTTCTCCCGGGAGATGCTCCGCCACCTCGACGCCCACGCGCGGCGCGCCGGGGTCAGCAACATCGAGATGCTCCTGCTTTCGTGGGCCGATTCGTGGAAAGGCGTGCCGCCCGCGGACCTCGTCCTCTGCTCGCGCGCGATGGGCGGGGACGACCTGCGGGGCGCGCTGGAGAAGATGAACCGGCAGGCCCGGAAGCGGTGCTACCTGACGCTGCACGCCGGGGGCAGCTACCTGGGCCCGGACGTGATGGAGCGGCTCGACCGCGCGATCGAGCCGCGGCCGGATTACATCTACGCCGTGAACGTCCTGTACCAGATGGGCTTCCGCGCGCGGGTGGATTTCCTGCGCACGCAGGGCGGCGTCACCTACGGCTCCGCGGGCGAGTTCCTGGAGGCCATCCGCTGGCGGATCGGCTCGCTCTCGACGAAGGAGCAGAAGCGGCTGCGGGAATTCTACCGCACGCTGCCCCGCGACGAACAGGGCCGGGCGCAATACCGCCACGATTTCGAGTGGGCGATGCTGGGGTGGGAGAAAGCATGAAAAGCAATTGTCTCAAACAGCGGCTCGCCGGAGGCTCGCCCTCCAGTTTTTTGTCAAGTTTATGGAGGGCGAGCGTCCCCGCGAGCCGTTGTAGAAAGACGAGCTGAATGACTCAAGGGTCTGACAACCGGGCGGTGGAGCGGCTGACGGCGCTATGGGCGCTGAACGAGGCCGGGCTGGGCGGCCTGATTCACGCGCTCAAGGTCCCTTTCACGGGGATCGTGGTCGGCTCGACGGCGGTGGTGCTGATCGCGCTGATCGCGCACTTCTCGGAGCGGAAGGCCGCGGCGCTGCTCAAGGCGACGGTGATCGTGCTGCTCGTCAAGGCGGCGGCCAGCCCCCACACGCCAATGCCCGCCTACGCCGCCGTCGCTTTCCAGGGCCTGGCCGGCGCCCTGCTGTTCGGATACCTGCCCGCGCCCCGGCTCGCGGCGATGATCCTGGGCCTGCTGGCCCTCTGGCAGGGCGCGGTGCAGAAGCTCGTGGTCATGACGCTGCTCTACGGCGCGCCGCTCTGGGACAGCGTGGACGCCGTCGGCCGCTGGATCATCGGGAAACTGGGCGGCGGGCCGGGCGCGCTCTCCCCGACGGGCTGGGTCCTGACGCTCTATCTTGGGTACTACACGCTCGGGGGGCTTGTGACCGGCGGGCTGGCGGGCGCGATTCCTCGCGAGATCGACCGGGCGCTGAAGGAAGTTCCGCCGCCCGAGCCCGCGGCGCCCGCGGCACCGGACCTGTCCGCCGGGCCGGCGGCCAAACCCTGGTGGCATCGCACCCCGTTCCGCGCCGGGCTGGTGCTGGTCGCGCTGCTGATCTCGGTGACGCTGATCTCGCCCGGCGGTGGCGGGTTGGCGCGCGGGATGAACGTGCTGCTGCGCGCCGCGCTGGTCATCGTTATCTGGATGCTGGCCGTGCGGCCGATCGTCCGCTGGGGACTGGCGCGGTTCCAGAAGCGGGAACAGGGCCTGTACGGCGCCGACGTGGCCCGCACGATGAACCAGCTCCCGGGCTTGCGCCGCGCGGCGGCCGCCGCCTGGGCGCAAAGCGGCGACCGGCGCGGCCTGCGGCGGTGGAAGCGGTTCCTGGTACAATTGGTCGTGCGGGCGCTGGCGAACGATAATTGATCCCGGTGCGCTAATAGAGATAAGCGCACAAGAGGATCAGGAATGACATTTTCCCAGGCGTACCTGTATATCGGCACGGCCGGCGTGGCGCTGGTGTTCGTCGCCGCGGCGGCCGTGTATCTCTGCGTGAAGCACCTCGTCTACCTGCTCTGGACCGGCCACGCCTTTCGCCGCTTCACGGCCCGCCTGGAACGCGGACCGGAGCCGGCGGCGGACGGCCTTCCGGGCAATCCGCTGATCCGCATCTTCCAGGCGGCCCGGCCGCACGCGGGCCGCGGCGCCGAGGCCCTGCGCGCCGAACTGGCCTTCCTCTTCCACAAGCATTTCCGGACGGTCAACCGGGCCATGACCCTGCTGCGGCTGATCTCGGTCATCTCGCCCCTGCTCGGCCTGCTGGGCACCGTGCTCGGCATTTCCAAGGTCTTCCGGATCATCAGCGCGCAAACGGCGACCAACCCGGCCCTGCTGGCGAGGGGCATCTGGGAGGCCCTGATCACCACGATCATGGGCCTGACGATCACGATTCCCGTCCTCTGTTTCTATTACTTTTTCCGGATGCAGATCAACGGGTTCCAGGTCGAGTTGATGGAGTACGCGGGGCGTTTTGACCAACCCGCCGCCGGACCCGCGTCGAAGAAATAGACGGTTCCATGGACGACCATTTTCTGGAGAGCGAGTTCGAGGCGGACATCGACCTGACGCCGCTGATCGACGTCATCTTCATGCTGCTGCTGTTCTTCATCCTGGCCTCGACCTTCAGCCTGCCGGCGCTGCGGGTGACGCTGCCCTCCGCCGCCACGGCGGGGCCCGTCCCGAACGACCCGCCCCGGCTTGTTTTTTCCGTCGACGCGCAGGGCGCGCTGTTCCATCTCGGCGCGCCCCTGGACCTCGCGGAGGTGCCGGCCCGGCTGGAGGCGGCGACGGAACAACCGGTGGAACTGCGCGTGGACCGCGCCGCGCCGTTCCAGTCGTTCATTTCCGTGCTCGACCGGATGCGCGCCTGCGGGAGAAACGATGTGCTCATCACCGCGCAACCCCATTAGCCACCCGGATCCCGCCGCCCGCGCCGGCACGGTGATCGGGCTGATCGGCGTGTTGGCGGGGTTCGTCCCTCTCCTGGGCTGGGAAGCGATGGGGCCGCGGCCGGGCGACATGGAGCTGTTTCCCGAAACCGCGCTGCGCCTCACCCTGGCGCCGACTCCCGCCGTAGCGCCCGCTCCGCCGGAGCCGCCCAAGACCGAACCGGCCGACGCGCCTCGGCCCGAACTGGAATCGGAACCCGTAATCGAGACCCCTGCCATTCCGCCCGCGCCGGCCGCAGCCGAGCAGCCGCCGGTGGAGACTCCGGGCGAAGCCGGCCGCGAGGACGCCATCCGCGAGGAATGGTTCAGCGAGTTGCGCCGGCGGATCGAGGAAAACAAATTCTATCCCGGGAGCGCCCGTTTTTCCGAGCAGACGGGGACCGTGACCCTGCGCGTGCGCATCAGCGCCGGCGCGGAGATCCTCGGGTCGGAGATCGCGGCGAACACGGGCGCGGAGCGGCTGGCGGAGGGCGCACAGGCCATCCTGCGGCGGGCGGCGACCCGCCCGCTCGGCACGAACCGGCTCTCCACGGAAATCCAGGTGCAAGTGCCGATCACGTACCGGATGGCGGAAAGATAAGAAAAACGCTCACGGCTTGGCGGCGAGCGCGAGGTCGCGGGTGTCGTAGAACTTCAGCAGGGTGCCCAGGCCCAGCAGGTCCATCGTCCGCACGAGTTTGCGGTTGACGTTGCACAGGGCGAACCAGCCGAGGTGGCCGAAGCAGGTCCGGTGATACTTGGCCAGCAGGCCGAGACCGCGGCTGTTGATGTAGGTCATGTCCTGGCAGTCGAGCAGGACGTAGGCGCCGGGCTTGGCCGCGACGGGATCGAGGGCGATGCGAAACTGCTCGATGGTGGCCGAATCCACAGGCCCCGCCACGGTCACCACCGTGACATTGCCGGCCTGTTCCGTGAACATTTTAAGTTCGGGATTCGCCATCGCGCTCCTTTCACCCGCCCGACACCGACGCGAACCATTTCCTTTCTACCCGAGCCTGGGACCCACGTCAAGAAAGCCCGCGGCAAAAAGGACGGCCGCGGCTATCGCTTCTCCGGCGCGGCTCCCGCCTTCAGGGGATCCGTTTCGACCCGGTGCAGTTCCTCCGCGCGGTCCGGGGCCAGGTCGGTCCGCAGAAAAGCGCCGGTGTCCGGCAGCAGCACGGTGACGGCCGACTTGCCGTCCAGCCACGCGATCCCGTTCCGCAGATCGAAATCCAGGACGTGCCCGCCGCCGGTCCGGTCGCGGGTCAGGAAGTGGAAATGCCAGCCCGGCACGTTCACGCCCTTCACGAACGGCGGACTCCAGAACCCGACCAGGTAGCCTTCCGCGTCGGAGAACTCGAAGACCGACTGGTTCTTGGTGACCTCGGCCAGCGGGATGTAGGGCGGCGCCTGGCGCGGCACGGAGCGGGTCTTGACGCGGTGAAAGCGGCCGTACACCCACACCGCGCAGAAGTGATTCGGCGTGGGGAGCTGCCGGCGCAGCTCTTCCTGGAACGCGGCGTAGGTGAGGCCTTCCATCGGCTGCCCCTCGGGGCGGTCCGCCTTGAAGAACGTCACCGTGGCGAACGGCGTGGTCTCGGTGTCGCGGACCTTCTCCACGCGCCCGTCGGCCCGGACGGCGTACACGGTGCCGCCGAGCAGGGTCATCTCGCCGTCCAGCTGGTCGAAGGTCCCGATGCCGAAATCGCCGTGCCGCCGGAGTTCCGCGCACGGGAGGACGCCGTCGTAGTTCCCGGCGAGGAGCGCGTCGATCACCGAGTACTGGACCAGCGCGTCGGGCCGCCGGGCGGCGCGGTGCGCGCAGCCCGGACCCAGAAGCCCGAGGCCGGCGAGACACAGGCCGGCCCATGACAGGATCCTGCGCATGGCCTACAGCACCCACCCGAGCGCCAGGGAGAACATCACGTGGTTGTTTGAAATGCCGGCGCTGTCCTCGTACGTCTCACCCGACTCCACGATGGTCATGTCGCCCTGGAATTCCGGGATGTCCTGGTAGTCCACGGCCCCGGAGAGGAAGAGCTGCGGGGTGATCCGGTAGGTCGCCGAGACGCCGACCGCGTAGAAATCGCCGCCGTCAAAGCTCTCCTCGAAATGCAGTTCCCGCAGGATATGGTGGTCCTTGTCCTCCGCGCTGACGATCGGGCTGTACAGCGCGTAGGCGTTCCAGCCGAGCGAACCCGCGCGCCCGTCCAGGTTCAGCCCGACGTACGGGATGTCGAACGTCTGCTGGTAGTCGATGACGTTCTGCCCGTCGAAGTTGCCGACGTAATCGCGGAACCCGTACACGGAGTAGACGAATTCCCGGCCGTAATCGGTCCATTCCCAGTAGTCCCGCTTGTAGCCGACGAGGGCCCGGAGCCCGACCTGGGGGCGGCGGACGAGGAGGTAGTTGGCGTTGATGTCCAGGCTGTAGCCGCTCTCCACGTCCACATCGCTGCGGGAATAATCGGTCCAGTCCATGCCGGGGACGAACCAGTCGTAATCCTTCATCTCGCCGTCGCCCTTGTTCGCGGCGACCCAGAAGCCCGCGTTGAACCCGAACTTCCCGGCCGCGCCCGAGAAGACCGCGCCGCCCATCACCAGGCCGGACAGGTCCCATTGCAGTTCGCTAAGCTTGTAGTTGTCCAACTCCGGCTCGTACACGAGTTCGCCCGCCTCGCCCTGCAGGAAGCCCACGGAGCCGCGGAGCGAGAAGGCCTGGGGTTTCTCCTTGGTCGGCTCCAGCAGCGGATCCTGCGCGGCATGCAACGCCATGGTCACCCGCGTCCCGGCCAGCACGCACAGGGCCGCACCCAGCACCATCCGAGCCGAACTGCGAGTCATCGTATCCTCCCGGTTGAAGGGTTCGCGAGGGCTTTCACCCGTTGCCGGTCATATATAGTCTCCCGGCCCCGCGCGGCCAAGGCTTTTCGATCAAGAACAGCCTACCGGCGCCGGGCGGAAGGGAGTAGAATCGCGCCCGCATGGAATCCGCCGCCACGGGAGCCGAACGGGGTACCACACGCGCGATCGCCGCGGGCCTTTTCCTGGCCGCGCTGCTCGCGAGGCTGGCGGTCCTCCTCCCCCTCCACGCCCATCCGTTGTGCGGGCTCCCGATCGTGGACGCGGCCTCGTACGTCGACCAGGCCCGGGCCCTGGCGGCGGGATCGCCGGTGACCGAGGCCCTGTTCTGGCAACCGGTCTTCTATCCGCTCTGGCTCTCGCTGGTCTTCCGCGCGTTCGGGGCCTCGCTGCTCGCGGCCCGACTGCTCCAGGCGCTGCTCGGCGCGGCGGCCTGCGTCCTGGTCTATCTCTTCACGCGGCAGGCGGTCGGCCGCCGCGCGGCCATCGCCGCGGGGTTGATCCTGGCCTTCTACGGGCCCGTGATCGCCTTGGAAAGCGACCTGCTCTCGGAAGGCTGGGCGGTGTTCTGGGCCGCCCTGCTGCTCTGGTTGTTCCAGCGCGCCCACACCGATCCGCGGCCCGCGCACCTCGCGGCATGGGGTGCCGCCGGCGGCCTGGCGATCCTCACCAGACCCACGTTTCTGCCCTTTGTGGCGGGCGCGGCCTTGTGGCTGACACTCACCGTCGCGCGGCGAAGCGGCGGGAAAACCGGCTTGGACGCGGCCGGCACGCTGGCGCTGGGGCTGCTGCTCATCCTCCTGCCGGCGGCCGCGTTCTGCCGGCAGCACACGGGACGCTTCACGGTTTTTCCATCCAGCTCGGGCCTGAACCTCTATCTCGGCAACAACCCGCGTTGGGTCCGGACCGTTTCGATCCGGCCGGGCGTCGAATGGATGGACTTGATCCGCGAACCGCAGCGCGAGGGCCGCGCGGACATCTGGGAACAGTCGGATTATTTCCGCGGGAAGGTCCGGGAATACGCCGGGACCCGGCCCGGCTCCTTCGCGTCCGGACTGCTTGGCAAAACCGCGCGCCTCCTCTGCTCGCGTGAAATCCCGCGCAACCATAACCTCTACTCGCTGCGCGAGGCCGCCCCCGTCTTGAAGCCGCTGCTCTGGAAGGCCGGCGGCTTCGGCTTCCCCTTCGGCTTGCTGCTGCCCCTCGCCCTCCTCGGCCTCGCGACGCGCGGCCGGCGGCTGGACCCGGTGTGGCTGTTCCTGCTGCTCTACTCGCCCGCGGTCATCGCGGTCTTCGTATCCGACCGGTACCGTGCGCCGGCGATCCCCGCGCTGGCGGTCGCCGCCGCCTTCGGCCTGGCCTGGCTGTGGGAGCAGCGCGGAAACCGGAGGCGCGTGGGCGCAGCGATCGCGGCGCTCGCCGCCGCGGCCGCGCTGATCAGCCTGCCGCGCGCTTATCCCGAGGAGCGGCTTTCCTTCGAGGCGGAGCGGAACTGGGCCGCCGGCCAACGCCTGGCGGCGGGCAACCGGCCCGCCGAAGCCGAGTCGTTTCTGCGCCGCGCGACGGAGCTCGACCCGGGAATGGTGGACGCGTGGAACAGCCTCGGGGTCCTGCTCGAACAGCAGGGGCGCCGCGCCGAGGCGATCGAAGCCTACCGCCGCGCCCTCGCCCTGGATCCCGGCAACCCAGGGCTGCGGTTCAACCTCGAGGCGGCCCGGCTTCCAGCTTCCGGTTCGTCTGCTCCAGCCGCCGGGCCATCTCCTTGAGCAGGTCGAACACGATGGCCGGATTCTCGCCGAGGATGATCTCGAAGTTGTTCTGCGAAATGACGGCCAGCCGGGTGTCGGGCCCGATCGCGGTCGCCGTGGCGGTTCGCGACGCGCCCAGCAGCATGGACATCTCGCCGAAGTAGTCGCCTTTCCCCATCGCCCGCAGTTCCCGGCCGGACCGCGTCAGCCGGACGGCCCCTTCGAGCACGTAGAACATTTCCGTTCCGGGTTCGCCCTCGCGGAACAGCACCTCGCCGCCCGCGGCCTCGCGCACGAACCGGCCCAGCAGCGCCTGCGAGGTTCGCGCGTCCGGCCCGCCGGCGAAGAGCCGGCGCAGCAGCAGGGCATCGCGCCGCTGGGCCATGGCGATCACCTCCGCGCCGAAGAGCAGGACGGCGAACGTGTAGTAGGCCCAGACCAGGAGCAGGAAGATCGCCTTCAGCGAGCCGAAGGCATAGCCGTAGTTCGGGTTGAACTTCAGGATCAGGCCGAAGACCGGGCGCACGACGGCCAGGAGCGCCGCGGCGGCGAGCGCCCCGGCCAGCAGGTGGGCCAGCCGGATCCTGCCCGGCGCGAACACGCGGTAGAAGAAGGCCAGCACACCGACCGCCAATACCGTCGCCGCGGCGGCGCGGCCCCAGGCCAGTGCCGCGCCCGCCCTCGCGATCAACCGTACCGGCCCCAGCGACGCGTACACCTTTCCGCCCGCCATCAGCAGGAACAGCAGGAGCAGCGCCAGGACGGCGGCCAGGTCCAACAGCTTGCTCCGAAGGAACGACGCGCGCCGCGTCGCCCGGAAGATGCGCCGCACGGCGGCGCGGATCGCGCCGGCGAACGGCATCAGCGACCAGACCAGCAGGACGAGACTGATCAGGCCCCAGGCGCGGCCGCGGGCCACGGCCAGGAGATCCACCAGCAGCGCCCGGTTGAACGACGGGAAAAGGCGCGTGGCCAGGTCCTCAACGCTCGCGAGGACCGCCTCCGAGGATTGAAGGAACAGGCCGAGCAGGTAGATCACGAGCAGCAGCAGGGGCATCAGGGCCAGGAACCCGTAGTAGGCCAGCGTCGCGGCGCCGGCCATGTCGCGGTTGGCGGAGAAGGACTGCCCGGCCTCGCGGAGGACGAGGCCCAGGGAGGAAGCCGCCACGCGCAGCCGCTCCCGGTTCCATGGAAGTTTCACGGAGCCCCGGCCCTGTACTCGCGGATGTCGTCAAGGGTCTTCCGCCGCTTCTCGCGCGGGCCCGGCTCGGCGGGATAGCCGAGGCTGATGATGAGGTCCACGCGCGCGGACCGCGGGAGGCGCAGCACCTTCTTCACGCCCCGCTCGCTGAACCAGCCCAGCCAGCAGGTGCCGAGCCCCTCCTCCGCCGCCTGCAGCGCCAGGTGCTCGCCCGCGATGCCGATGTCCACCAGGCTGTACTGCATCCCGCGGAACTGTCCGCCCAACTGCGCGGCATACTTCGAGCGCTCCGTGACGATGACGATCAGGACGGGCGCCTGCTCGACAAAACGGTTCATCCGGTAAATTCCCTTGAAGGCCTCGCCCACGAGCCGGCCGCGGAGGGGCTCGGTATCCACCACGATGAATTTCCACGGCTGGGAGTTACAGGCCGACGGCGCCAGCCGCGCGGCCTCGAGGCAGCGTTCCAGCGCCTCGCGCGGCACGGGCGTCGGCGCGTACCGGCGCGTGCTCTCCCGCTTCGCCGCCAGCTCAAGGAAGGACATGGCCATAACCTAACCGCAACACGCCCACGGTCAAGCGGGATTGCCTTCCGACGCGAGGGCTTGAAAAAGCCGCAGCACGTCGCGCGAGGCGGGATGGCCGGGGGGCATGCGCTCCGGATGCCACTGCACGGCCAGCACGGGCACGCCGTCCCCTTCGACGGCCTCGACGATTCCGCCGGGCGAGCGCGCGACGAACCGGAGCCCGCGGCCCGGCTCGGCCGGGTCGAGGGCCTGGTGATGGGCGCTGTTGACCTCCGCCCGCGCACCCAGCACGACGGCCAGGCGGCTCCCGGCCTCCACGTCCACCGGATGCCCGCTGTCCCGGCCCTCCACCTGCGCATGGACCTCGCCCGCATCGGGAAGATGCTGAATCAGCCGCCCGCCGAGCGCGACCTGGATGACCTGGAGGCCGCGGCAGATGCCGAACACGGGGCGGCCTCTTTCGAGGGCCAGGCGAACCAGCACGATTTCCGACTCGTCGCGGGCTCGATTCACCATGTTCGTGCGCGCGTGGCGCGCGGCGCCGTACAGGTCCGGGTCCACGTCCCCGCCGCCGGGCAGCAGCAGCGCCGCGAAATCCGGGGGCGGCGGCTCGTCCGGCCGGGTCCATTCGAAGTCGATCCCGGCGGACCCGAGCCAGCGCGCATAGCGCCGGTCGGCCTCCTCGTTCAACGTGCTCGAAACCAGCCACTTCATCCCCGCGTCATCCTTGACCTTTGACTCATCGTAGCGAATATTCCGCCGCATGAACATCGAATGCGTGGTGGTCGGGCCGTTCGAGGTGAACAGCTATGTCGCGTACCGGCGCGAGGGCGGCGAGGCCCTGGTCGTGGATCCCGGGGCCGACGCCGCGCTGATCCGCGACGCCATCCTCCGCCGGCGCCTCCGGCCGATCGCCTACCTCCTGACGCACGGCCACGTAGACCACGTCAGCGCGCTCACCGAGTTGTGCCGGGACTTTCCCGCCCCCGTCGTAATGAGCGAGCCCGACGCGCGATGGGCCTTCACGTCCATCAACGAACTGCCGCCCTGCTACGC
>JAGNIJ010000059.1 GCA_018001225.1 Kiritimatiellia bacterium
CGCGCGGGTCGGACGCTTCGTTCAGATCTCGGTGGCCGACACGGGCACCGGCATGTCGGAGGAGATCCAGCGTCACGTCTTCGAGCCCTTCTTCACCACCAAGGCGGCGGGGAAGGGGACCGGCATTGGCCTCTCCACGGTGTACGGCATCGTCCGGCAGCACGAGGGCTGGATCCACGTCTATTCCGAGCTGGGCACCGGCACCGTGTTTCATCTCTACCTCCCGGCGACGGCGGAGGGCGTGAGCCGCGTCACGGCGGAGCCGGCGCTGGAGACCCTGCGCGGCGCCGGCGAGAGGATCCTGGTGGTGGAAGACGACGACAGCGTGCGCAATCTCATGGCCCACATGCTCGGCCAGAACGGGTACGAGGCCATACTGGCCGGCAGCGCCGAGGAAGCCCTGGACGTCTTCGGGCGCGAACAGGGCAAATTCGATCTGATTTGCAGCGACGTTGTTCTCCCGAAACGAAGCGGGTTCGACCTCGTCGAGCAACTGAAGCAAAGCAATTCCGCGCTAAAGGTGCTCATGGTCAGCGGGTACACCGATGACCGTACCCGCTGGCCGCAAATTCGCGAGAAGGGCTGGCGCTATCTTCAGAAGCCGGTGGGCCTGCGCACGCTCCTGCGCACGCTGGCTGAAATGCTGCGGCCCCCGCCCGGCAGCGTGACGGGGTCATGATGGAGGGCGGCCGGCCCCGGCCGCCGAGACATAGGCCACCGTATAGGTCGCTTTGACTCCGCCGCCGTCCGGATACCGGTGATCATACTCGCGGCTCACTCCCGCGAGTTCGCCCCTTGTCAGCGGAAGCGCGGCCCTCGAAACCGCGCCGCCGGTGAGGCCCAACTCGTGAATATGGCACAGGAAATCCCGGGCCGAGGGATGATGCTCTTCCAGGCTCTCCTCCCGCCAGTCCGCGATAGTCCATCCGGAAGAGGTCAGGGAGTCCTGCGTTTCGCTTGCCGTCGGCAGTCGCCCGGCCGGCGGCTTGGAAGGCACGGCCTGCATCCGGACCGCCCGGAGCTCACCCAGCGTGCCGTCCAGCATGATCGAAAACACCAGTCGCCCGCCCGGCGCCAGCAACCCGCGGAGCTTGCGGAAACCGTCTTCCAACGGATCGATCCAGTGCAGGGAACAGTTGGAGGCGATGAGGTCGTACCGGGCACCGCCGTCGAAGGCCAGCAGGTCGGTCGCGTGCCAGGACACACCCGGACAGAGCCGCCGGGCGGCTTCGACCATCCGCGGCGAGTGATCCAAAGCCTCGACGCGGGCGCCCGGGTAGCGCGCGGCCAGGCGGCGCGTCAGCAGGCCCGTCCCGCATCCGACCTCCAGGACGCGCCGGACCGTTTCCGGCGCGGGCAGCCACGCGATCAAGCGCTCCGCCACGGTGTTCTGCACCGAAGCCCGCGCTTCGTACGTGTCCGCCGAGACGTCAAACCGGAGCCGGAGCGAGCCGCCGTTCACGAGAGGGTCTCCAGGAAACGAAGAAGGGGTTCGGCCGTCCAATCCGGATGATCGAGGGGAAGGCGATGCCCGGCATCAGTGAACGTATCCAGAATCGTTCCCCTGCGGCGCGAGAACATCCATTCCGCCGCGCCGATTGGAATGATCCGATCGCGGCATCCGTGTATCAGCAGGCGGGGGATGGAAAGGGCCGTCCACAACGGGCGCAACTCGGCATGCGCGAGATACTTCAACTGCGCCGCCAGCCGATCCGCGCCCGCCGCCAGGGCCCGGTTTGCGAATTCCCCGGCCGCGTCCTCGCCGGGAAAGTTGGGATAGGAGGCATTTCGGAAGAAGTCCACGAGGGTCCGTTCCGGGGCCCGGCGAAAAGCCTGTTCCATGGCCTGAAGCGTCCGGGGGGGGACGCCCTCCGTGAAATCCGGGGCCGCCGCCAGGCGCGGCGCGCTGGAGATCATGACCAGGGCGGCCACGCGCTTCGGCTCCGCCGCCGCCGCTTCGAGCGCGATCATCCCGCCCATGGACCAGCCAACAAGGACGCAGGGTTCCCGGCCCATTTCGCGGATCAGGCCTGCCGCATAGCTCGGTCCCCCCGCGAGGTCGTTGATCCCCAGCACCCGCGCGGGCCGATCGTGTGGCAGGCGCTCGGTCAGCGGATCAAGGTCTTCCGCGGTGTGGGCCCAGCCGGAAACGAGGAGCAGGGGCGCCTTCACGCCAGGCCCTCCGCGCGGGCGGCCGCGACGATCTTGTGCGCGGCCTCCTCCAGGTCGGCGGGCTCGTGGGCGAGACTGATCGAAAACCGGAGCCGGGCCGTACCGGGCGGAACCGTGGGCGGCCGTATCGCCACCGCCAGGATTCCGTCGTTTTTCAGGCGGCGCGAGAGCGACAGGGCCTTCGCGTTGTCGCCGACTTTCACCGGCACGATTTGGCTGGCCGAGTTCAGCGTGTCGAGCCCGGCCGCTTGCAGCGTCGCCCGGAACCCGGCCGCCCGGGCCAGCAGCTCTCGTCCCATGTCCGGCCGCTTGGAAAGCACCAGGAGCGCGCCCAGCGCCGCGCCCAGTACCGCGGGGGGCGGCGCGGTGGTATAGATGAACGCGCGCGCCTTGTTGACCAGCCAGGCGCGCAGGTCCTCGCCGCAGGCCACGAATCCGCCGTAGCCCCCGAGCGCCTTGCTCAAGGTTCCCATCGACACCTCGATCCGGTTCGCGAGCCCGTATTCGGAAATCAGGCCGGCCCCGCCGGGTCCGTACACGCCGGTCGCATGAGCTTCGTCCACCAGCATCAGGACGTTATGCCGGGCCGCCGCGGCGGCGAGGTCGGGCAGCGGCGCCCGGTCGCCGTCCATGCTGAACACGCTTTCGGTGAGCACCAGCCGGCGCCGCGCGGGGTGGCCGGACAGCAGTTCGTCGAGATGCGTCGCGTCGTTGTGCCGGAAGCGAAGCAGGCGGGCGCGGCTCAACACGGCGGCGTCGAGGAGGCTGGCGTGGGCGAGGCGGTCCGCCAGCACCAGGTCATCCGGGCCGACCAGCGCGGGAATCGTCCCGGCGTTGGTCAGGTAGCCGCTGCCGAACACCAGCGCGGCCGGATATCCCTTGAATTCCGCCAGTCGCCGCTCGAGCTCTTCGTGAAGAGGCAGGGTGCCGGTCACCAGCCGCGAGGCGGTGGCGCCGGCGCCGTATTCGTGCAGGGCCTTGGCCGCGCTCTCGACCACGCGCGGGTGGCGTGCCAGGCCGAGATAGTCGTTGCTGGAGAAATTGAGCAGGGGTCGGCCGTCCACCGTGACCCTCCCGCCCGTGGCGGGGTAGGGCGTGAGGTGTCGATCGAGATGCGCGGAGCGCAGCTCGGTCAGGGCGTCATCCATCCAGTTTTCGCCTTGCATGGCGGCCAGTTTAAGCGACCGATGGACAGGATGCGACCCTTATGATAAGGCTGCCCCCTCATGAACTGGCCGGACATTGGGGAGCGGGTGAAGGCGGGCGGGGGGCTGACGCGCGGCGAGGCCATGGCCGTGCTGCAAGCGTCCGACGACGACCTGCTCGCGGTGATGCAGGCCGCCTTCGTGGTCCGCCGCCATTACTTCGGCCGCGACGTGAACCTGCACATCCTCCGCAACGCGCAGAGCGGGGCCTGCGGCGAGAACTGCGCCTTTTGCAGCCAGTCCGCCGTGTCCGGCGCGGCGATCGAGCGGTATCCCCTCCAGTCCGTCGAGGAGATCGTGGCGGGCGCGATCGAGGCGCAGCGGGCCGGCGCGGTCAAGTACTGCGTCGTCACCAGCGGCCGCGCGCCGGCGGAAGAAATCCTGGAGACCTTCTGCGAGGCGGCGCGCCGCATTCGCCGGCAAGCGACCCTGCACCTTTGCGTTTCGCCAGGCCTGCTTACCGGGGAGCAGGCCCGGGCCCTGGCGAGGGCCGGGGTGCACCGGGTCAATCACAACCTGGAGACTTCCCGCCGCCATTTCCCTTCCATCTGCGACACGCATACCTATGACGATCGGGTCGCCACCGTCCGGGCCGTGAAGGCGGCCGGCATGGAGGTCTGTTGCGGGGGGATCCTGGGGTTGGGCGAAAGTCTGGAGGATCGCGTGGACCTGGCGTTTGCCCTGCGCGAAATGGAAGTGGAATCCATCCCGGTCAATTTCTTCAATCCGCGGCCGGGCACGCCGCTGGCGGACCGGCCTCCGCTGGGCGCGATGGACGGATTGCGCGGGTTGGCGATGTTCCGGCTGGTGAACCCGTGGCGGGACATCCGGGCGGCGGGGGGGCGCGAGGCCTGTCTGGGTTCGTTGCAGGCGTTGGCCTTGTACGCCGCCAATTCCATCTTCACCAACGGCTACCTGACCACGCCGGGCCAGGGCAGGCCCGCGGACATCCGGATGCTCGAAGACGCGGGATTCCGTCCGGCGAAGCTGGAGATGTAGACTGGAAGGTCCGTTTTGACCAGGCACGGTCGGGCCACCGCGCAGGGATTGATAAGCATGGACATCCGGGAAATCACTACCCGCAGCGCCCTCGTGCGATCCCGCATCCCGGGCATCGAGTTCGTGATCAATCCCTACCTCGGTTGCGGCCACGGCTGCCGGTACTGTTACGCCGTGTTCATGACCAAGTACTCCCGTCACCACGCCGGCTCGGGCTGGGGTTCGTTCGTGGAAGCCAAAACGAATATTGTGACCGTTTTGCTCGACGAGTTGCGCCGCAAGCGGAAGGCCGCCACCGCCATGCTCTCCAGCGTCTGCGATCCCTACCAGCCCGCGGAGCGACGATACAAGCTGACGCGGGGTTGTCTGGCCGCCTTGCGAGATTATCGCTGGGGCGTGGAAATCCTGACCCGCTCGCCGCTGGTGCTGCGGGACCTGGACCTGCTGAAATCCATCCCGGGAGTTTCCGTGGGGATGAGCATCCCGACCGATGACGATCGTGTCCGCCGGGTAACCGAACCCTCCGCGCCCCCGATCGGCAGCCGGATCGAGACCCTTCGCCGTCTGAAGCAGTCCGGCGTGTCCACATGGGCCTTCATTGCCCCCATGCTGCCCATGAACCCGGAGCGCCTGGCCGAAATGGTCGCGCCGGTGGCGGACACCGTCATGCTGTCCGCGTTGAATTACGTCGGGCAGGTGTCCGCTCTTTTCCGGCGCATGGGGTGGGGGCCGGCCCTGACCCGGGTGTATTCCGGAGAGATGCGGCAAAGGCTGACCCGCATCCTGGGCGCCCGCATGAGCGACGTCCGGGAGGCCTGATCCCGCAAAATTCAGTTCCGGCGCACTTCCACACCTTGCAAGGTGTGGAAGTGATATCCGGTCATGATGAAAGTCCTCTTGCCGGCACTTCTTCGACGATACCAAATGACATTACCATCTTATATTGTGTGTGTTGCATAGCAAGCAAACCCAGGCAGCTCCGAATGGCCCGTTGAGAACACATTCCACACCTTGCAAGGTGTGGAATAGATTTGATTCGCAAGAGAAACGTGCGCTATCCGATGGCGATCATGCGCTCGACCGCGCGGAGCGCCCGCAGGCGGATCTCTTCGGGGACCTCGATCACGTAGCGGTTCAGCTTCAAGGCGTTCAGCGTGTCTTCCAGCGTGATCTCGTTCATGTGCGGGCAGCGCAGGCTGCAGATGCGTACCATTTCTTTCTCGGGATTCTCCGCGGCAATGTTATCGGCCATGCTGCACTCGGTCAGCAGGAGATACCTTCGCGCGTCGGAATTCTTTACGTGTCGCACCATGGCCATCGTGCTGCCCGCGAAGTCCGCGGCCCGCACCACCTCCGGCCGGCATTCCGGGTGGGCCAGGACCACCACGTCGGGGAACTGCCGGCGGGCGTTTTTCACGTCCTCCACCGTGAAGCGGTCGTGCACCTCGCACGAGCCGGTCCAGCCGATCATCTGGTAGTCGAGGTTCTCCGGCGCGCCGGCTTTCCGGCCGCTCTTCCGCGTCGGGAAGATGATCCGCTTGCCCGTCTCCTTCGCCACGTTGCGCGCCAGGAATTCGTCCGGCAGGAAAATGACGCGGTCGGTCTTCAGCGATTCGACCACCGCGGCGGCGTTGCCCGACGTGCAGCAGACGTCCGACTCGGCCTTCACGTCGGCATACGTGTTCACGTAGGTGACCACCGGCACGCCGGGAAACTGCTGCTTGAGCTTGCGCACATCCTCGGCCGTGATGCTCTCGGCCAGCGAGCAGCCCGCGCGCTGGGCCGGCAGGAGCACCGTGCGGCGGGGATTCAGGATCTTGGCCGTTTCCGCCATGAACTTGACCCCGCAGAACACGATGATGTCCTGGTCCGACTGCGCGGCCTTGCGGCTCAACTCGAGCGAGTCGCCGGTGAAGTCGGGCACGGAGTGGTAGAGCGCCGGCTCCATGTAATTATGCGCGAGGATTACGGCGTTGCGCTCCCGCTTGAGCCGCATGATCTCGTCGGCGAGCCCGGCCTTGTAACGGAGTTCCACGTCCGGCACAACGTGGCCCAGCCGGGCCTTCATTTTCTCATACATTTCCTGGGCGGACATGAATCACCTTTCAGGGAAAGGTAGGCTGGTTCCCGGCGGATTTCAACCGCAAGCTGCCATGGGGTTTTGGTTGCGCCGGTGCCGGGGCGCGGGGATACTGAAGCGGAAGATTGCCATGAGCGTGGACATGCCCAGTTCCCCGGCGCCGGAGGAGGCCGGCGCGCCCCGCCGGTCCCGCGCCGCCCGGCGCGAGCAGGCCGCCTGCGACGCCGTGCGCACGTTCCTGCGCGACCTGCACCAGGCTCGATTCGGCCCGGCCCTGCCGCGGCCGGATCAGACGGACCTTTCGCTCAAACTCAAGGTTCGGCCCGGCGCGGACTGGGCCCTGGCGTTCGAGCCCCCGCTGGGCGAGCAACTGGAGGAGCAACTGGAGGAGTGGCAGGCCGGCCGTGACGCGTTTCGCGAAGGGCGGGTCTACTGCTTCCGCTGCGATACCTCGGAATGCGAACACGCCCGGCCCGCCTCATCCCTGGAGGTTTTCAAGGAATACGCTCCGAACGGAACACCAGAATGGCATGAACTGCCCCAGGCCCTGTTGGCGGCGGCCGACGAGCGCGTGGACCGTCTCTACCGGGAGGGCGGGGGGCTCGTGGCCTTGTTCCAGCCGGGCCGCCTGCTGCGCGGACGCCAGCTATCCTCTTTCGGGCGCTCTTCCCGGACCTATGCCATCCTGGCCCAGGTGGCGGCGGGATTTTTCCCGGTGCCGGCCGGCTCCCGCGCGGAGCCCGGGACCCGCCTGGCCATTTCGTTCCAGGCCGTGGAAGCGCGCGGGCCACGCGGCGAACGCCTCCTGCGGCTGAATCCAGTGGTGGGCGCGGACGTGGCCTCCCTGCACGAGCATCTCGCCTCGGGCTGGCAACCCGCGCTCTTCCGGGCCTGGAAAACGGCCCGGCAGGAGATTGAACACCTGGAACGCCGGCTTCATGAGGCGGGCGGCGGGCCCCGCGTGAGCGAGATCATGCGCCGGCTTCCGGGCCTCATGCACCGGTTGGCGGTATCCCTCGAACGCGGAGGCCGGCAGGAAAACCGCCGCACGCACCACGTCGAGCTGCGCCGGCAAGAGCACCGCCCCGTGCACAAGGCGCTGGAAGACGCGCGGGAAGCCACCGCGGGACGGGTGTTCGACGACGAGAAGACGGGCGCCACGGTGGCCTGCGGGCCGCAATCCAGAGCCCACGCCTTCAACCGGGATGGGCGGCATGTGACCAGCTTTATCCTGCGGCCGCAGGCGATCGAACTGCGCGTGCGCACGCGAAGGTGGCGCGTGTTGACCCCGGCGGAAGTGGAGGACTTCAGGAGGCGCGTGGCGCACTACGTGCCGGTTCAAAAGGACATCGCGCCGCCGCTCTGACGGTAGAGTTCGCCAAGGCGGAGGGTCGCGGAACGCTTGCTCAAGCCCTTCTCGAAGATCAGCACGACGTATACCGTGTCGGCGAGGGCGCGGTGGAGAACCCCTGTATCCACTTCCGTGAAATGCGCCACGTCGGAAAGGCTGTAGGATTTGGCCGAGGGGAACCAGCGCCGGAAGAGCGGCAGGCTGTCCACGACCAGGTTGTTCAACATCGGCAATTCCGCCCGCCGGATTTCCTCGGCCATGAAGGACACGTCGAAGCGGGCATTGTGGGCCATCAGCACGCTGCCCTGCACAAATTCGGCGAATTCCGGGTAGATCTGCTTGAACGACGGCTTGTCCGCCACGTCCTCGTTCGTGATGCCATGCACTTCCGTGGCCCACGGAGGAATCCGCCGGCCGGGGTGGATAAGCCAGCTTTTTTCCTCGATGATCTGCCCGCCCCTGAACTTCACCGCGCCGATCTCCACAATGCGATCGCCGGTCGGGCTGAACCCCGTGGTTTCCGTGTCGAAAGCCACGAAGGTCACATTTGCCACCAGCGTATTGCGGTGGGGCATCTTGTCGAACTCAAAGCTAGGCGGAACCTTCTTTGAATCGGCTGCCGGCGCGTCAAGGAAAAGAAGCGTTGCCGAGGTGATAATCGCAGTCAAAGAAACAAGCGCCAAGGTGTGCCGCCGCTTACGCAGTACAAACCTTTTATTGAGCAAGTGCATCATTTAAAATTGGTTATGCCCAGAGTCGAATCGTAATTTCGAATGTAATCATACCCGAAGCCCTTAAACAGTCAAGAGGATTGTCCTTTGGAATTACTTGACAAATATTATCAACATTCATGCTGTCCCATTTTCGGGTGTGTTGCCCGGCGGGTTCCACGGCGGGGCCGGAAGTGATGCTTCACGGCGAAAAACTGCGGGATGAGTCTCTTTTGATTGTCAGGGGGTTATTGATCCTTATAATCCGCGCGGTAATGGAGCGGAGAAAAGCGTGAGATTGCGTTTCTACAACACCCTGTCCCGGCAGGTGGATCCTTTTGAGCCCCTGGAAGCCGGCCATGTCCGACTCTATACGTGCGGTCCGACCGTGTATAACGTGGCGCACATCGGCAATTTCCGCGCCTACGTGTTCGAAGACCTCCTGCGGCGCTACCTGAAATTCCGGGGCTTCCGGGTTACCCAGGTCATGAACCTGACGGACGTGGACGACAAAACCATCAAGGGCGCCCGGGAGCGCGGCGTTTCGCTCAACGAGTTCACGCGACAATATAAGGACACGTTCTTCGAGGATTTGAAAACGCTGAACATCGAGCCGGCCGAGTTCTATCCGGCGGCCACGGACCATGTCCCGGAGATGATCGCGCTGATCGGCCGGCTCCTGGAAACGGGACACGCTTACCGCTCGGACGACGGCTCGGTCTATTTCAGCATCAAGACGTTTCCCTCGTACGGGAAACTGGCCCGGCTGGATATCTCCGGCCTGAAGGCGGGCGCCCGGGTGGCGCAGGACGAGTACGAGAAGGACAACGTCGCCGACTTTGCCCTGTGGAAGGCGTGGGACGAGCAGGACGGCGAGGTGGCGTGGGATTCGCCGTGGGGCCGCGGGCGGCCGGGCTGGCACATCGAGTGCTCCGCCATGAGCATGAAGTACCTGGGCGAGAGTTTCGACATCCACACCGGCGGCGTGGACAACATGTTCCCGCACCACGAGGACGAGATCGCGCAAAGCGAGGCGGCCACGGGCAAACCGTTCGTCAAGTACTGGCTGCACTGCGCGCACCTGATCGTCGACGGGCGCAAGATGTCCAAGTCGTTGGGCAACTTCTACACGCTACGCGACGTACTCGGCCGGGGGCATACCGGCCGCGAGGTCCGCTATGTGCTGATGGCCACGCACTACCGGCAATGGCTCAACTTCACGTTCGATTCGCTGCAGGCCGCCCGGTCGGCCCTGGACCGCCTGGACGAGTTTCGCGGGCGCCTGGAGACGCGGGCGGGGGAAGCGACGGACCGGGGCGCGCCGGCGTGGTCCGACGAGGGGCTCGACCGCTTTGTCGCGGCCCTGGACGACGATCTCAATATCTCGGGCGCGCTCGGCGCGGTGTTCGACATGGTGCACGCGGGGAACAAGGCGCTCGACGCCGGCGAGGTGGACCCGCCGTCCGCGCGGCAGGCACTGGCCGTCCTGCAGAGCATGGACCGCGTGCTGGGCTTGATGCCGCCGAAGAAGGCCGAGGTCGGGGCGAACGTCCGCGAATTGGCGGCGCTCCGGCAGAAGGCGCGCGAGGCGAAGAACTGGCCGGAAGCGGACCGCCTGCGCAAGGAATTGCTGGCCCTCGGGTGGCTGGTGAAGGATACTCCCCAGGGGCCGGAGCTGAAAAAGGCCTGACGGCCCGACTTTTTATGCGCGGCAAATTCATCACGTTCGAGGGACCGGAGGGCGGCGGCAAGACCACGCAGGCGAAGCGCCTGATCGCGCGCCTGGAGCGGGAGGGTCATGACGTGCTGTATGCCCGGGAGCCGGGCGGCACGCCGACGGGCGAGGCGATCCGCGACATCCTGCAGTACGACAAGGCCGGCGAGCCGATCTGCCGCGAGACCGAGGTGCTCCTCTTCGCCGCCAGCCGCGCCCAGCTGGTGCGGCACGTCATCCTGCCCGCCCTGGAAAGCGGGCGGCAGGTCGTCTGCGACCGCTTCGCGGATTCGACGACCGCCTACCAGGGCTTCGGCCGCGGCTTTCCCGTCGAGCAGATGCTGACGATCAACGAGTTCGCAATCAACGGGGCGAATCCCGACCTGACGCTGCTGCTGGACATCGATGTCGGTGCGGGCTTCGAGCGCCTGGCCCGGCGCCACCGGGAAACCTCCAGCACCTGGGACCGGATCGAGCGCGAGGAGCGGGCGTTCCACGAGAAGGTGCGGCAGGGTTATCTCGAACTGGCCCGGCGCTGGCCGCAGCGCTTCCGCGTCGTGCCCGCCGGCCGCGATCCCGAGGCCGTGGAACAGGAGATCTGGGACCATGTCCGCCGGATCCTCGCTTGACCGCTTCTCGGAGCTTTTCGAGAACCTTCGCCAGGGGCACGCCGCCGGCCGGCTGGCCCATGCCTACCTGGTGGTCGGCGCGCCGCGCGGCAACGCCCTGGCCCTTTCGGAGGCGCTGCTTCAGCTTCTCTTCTGTACGGGCGAGTCGAAGCCCTGCGGCGAGTGCGCCGAGTGCCGGCGCGTGCGGGAGCATGCCCACCCCGACATCCTCTGGATCGAGCCCGAAAGCAAGGGCCGGCAGATCAAGATCGACCGGATCCGCGAGGAACTCATCCCGCGGCTCTCCCAAAGTGCCTACGGGGGCGGCTGGAAGGCGGGCGTGCTGATCCAGGCCGACCGCATGAAGGACGCCGCGGCCAATGCCTTCCTGAAGATGCTGGAAGAGCCGCCGCCGTCCAGCCTCATCCTGCTGCTGACCGACGCGCCGCAGGAACTGCTGCCCACGATCGTATCCCGCTGCCACCGGCTCCTGCTGGCCGAGGAGCCTGCTGCGCGCACCGAGGCGTGGCTGGGCCCGCTGCTGGAGATCCTGCGGGGCGATGCGCCCGCGGACGCGCTGCAAGCCCTGGCCCAGGTCGCGCGGATGAAGGCCCTGCTCGAGGGCGTACGCGCCGCCGCGGAGGACGAGGCGCCGCCGCAGTCCCCGGGCGAGGCGGAACCGGACAAGGACGTCGAAGAGGCCCGGATACGGACGCGCGTACTCGAGGCGCGCGCGGGCATCGTGCGGCGCCTGCTCGAATGGCGCCGGGACGTGCTGCTGACCGTCCTGGGGATCGGGGCGGAGGAACTGCGCTTCCCGGACGAGGCCGCGGCCCTGCGACGGCAGGCCGCCGGCCTGGACTACGCCGCGGCCCTGCGTCGTTTTCGCGCCGCGGAAGCGCTGCACCGGCAGCTCGAGCGGAATGTCCCGGATGAACTCGCGTTCGAGCACCTCTGGCTGACGGGCTGACGCGGGGGCGGATTTCTGGACAGAGCGCGGACGGGCTGCTACGATGCCAACCATAACGGTGGGGCGGGGAGGCGGGTAAGGACGGAGGAATGATCGCATGGACATTCTGACGATAAAACAAATCGTGGCTTTGATGAAGGACAACGACCTCTCCGAGTTCGAGGTCGAGGAAAAGGGGTTGCGGATGTCCATCAAGCGGACGCTGGGCGGCGAGCCCCGCGTGGCGCTGTCCGCCGTGCCCATGGCCCCGGCGCCCGTGATGGTCTCGGCGGCCGCGACGGCGCCGGGCGTGGCCCCGGTGCCCGCGCCCGCCCCGGCGGCCCCCGCGGAAGCCTCCGAGGAAACGAAGTGGACGCCGGTCAAGTCGCCCATCGTCGGGACCTTCTACCGCGCGTCCTCGCCCGACGCGGAAGCCTTCGTCACCGTCGGCCAGTCGGTGGAGCCCGACACCGTGGTGTGCATCATCGAGGCCATGAAGGTGATGAACGAGATCAAGGCCGAGACGCGGGGCGTCGTGAAGAAGATCCTCGTGGACAACGCCACGGCGGTGCAGTACGGGCAGACGCTGATCCTGATCGAGCCGGCGTGAGGCGCGCCTTTCCGGAACGGAACCAGTCATGTTTGAACGCATCCTGATAGCCAACCGCGGCGAGATCGCCCTCCGCATCATCCGCGCGTGCCGCGAGATGGGGATCAAGACGGTCGCGGTGCATTCCGAGGCGGACGAGTCCTCCATGCACGTGCAACTGGCGGACGAGTCGGTCTGCATCGGGCCGGCGCCGGCGCGGGACAGCTACCTGAAGATCGCCAACATCATCAGCGCGGCCGAGGTGGCGGACGTGGACGCCATCCACCCGGGCTACGGGTTCCTCTCCGAGAACGCGCACTTCGCGGAGATCTGCGAGAACTGTAAGATCACCTTCATCGGGCCGAGCGCGGACAACATCCGGATGATGGGCGACAAGGCCAAGGCCCGCGAGACGATGAAGAAGGCGGGCGTGCCCGTGACCCCCGGCAGCGAGGGCGTGATCGCCAACAAGGACGAGGCCCTCAAGGTGGCCCGCCAGATCGGCTATCCCGTCCTGATCAAGGCCGTGGCCGGCGGGGGCGGCAAGGGGATGCGGATCGCGCGCAACGACGTGAGCCTGGTGCAGAGCTTCATGACCGCCGCCTCCGAGGCCGAGCGCGCGTTCGGCAACGCCGAGGTCTACATCGAGAAGTTCGTCGAGAAGGCGCGGCACATCGAGGTGCAGGTGTTCGGCGACCACTACGGCAACGTCGTGCACCTGGGTGAGCGCGACTGCAGCCTCCAGCGCCGGCACCAGAAACTGCTGGAGGAATCGCCGAGCCCGGCCATTACTCCGGACATCCGCAAGAAGCTGACCCGCGCGGCCGTGCGCGGCGCGGAGGCGGTCAAGTACCGCAACGCGGGGACGATCGAGTTCCTGTTCGACGTCGAGGCGAACCAGTTCTACTTCATGGAGATGAACACCCGCATCCAGGTGGAGCACCCGGTCACCGAGGAGGTGGCCGGCGTGGACCTGATCAAGGAGCAGATCAGCGTGGCGGCCGGGAACAAGCTCTCCTTCAGCGAGAAGACGCTGACCTTCCAGGGGCACGCCATCGAGGCGCGGGTGAACGCCGAGAACCCGTACAAGAACTTCACCCCCTCGCCGGGCCGGATCCAGTTCGTCTCCATGCCGGGCGGGCCGGGCGTCCGCGTCGATTCGCACGTCTATAACGGCTACGAGATCAACCCGCACTACGACTCGATGATCGGCAAGATCATCGTCCGCGGGCGCACCCGGGCGGAGGCCATCGCGAAGATGTCCCGCGCCTTGAGCGAGTTCGTCATGGAAGGCCCGTCGACCACGGTGCCGCTCTGCCAGGCGCTCCTGGGCGACACGCGCTTCGCGCGGGGGGAATACACGACCTCCTTCCTGGAAAGTTTCATGCAGGAAGTGTTCCTGATCACACCGTGAGGGGGGCGCCATGACCGAGCAGACACCGACGGAAGGCCACGCCATGATGGATCCCCGGCACCCGCTGCAGGCCGCGGGGGCCGCCGTGCCCCCGGAGGACAACGCGGCGGACGAGGGCGTCGAACAGGGCGAGATCAAGATCCACCACCACGTCATCGCCACCATCGCGCGGCTGGCCGCGCTGAAGGTGCCGGGCGTGGCCTCCTTGAGCCCGTCCTTCGCCCAGGGCCTGGCGAAAGTCTTCGGCCGCAAGATGGACGACACGGGCATCCGCGTGCTGCTGCTGGAAAGCGGCGTGGTGATTGACCTGTACGTCGTCGTGAATTTCGGCGTCCGGATTCCGCAGGTGGCCTGGCAGGTCCAGAGCGAGGTGCGCCAGGCGGTCGAACAGATGACGGGCAAGAACGTCAAGTCCGTGAACGTCGTGGTGCAGTCATTGCAGTTCGAGGGCGGGGCTGCCCCGGCCCGCGAGGAAGGAAGAGTCTCATGAAATCGCTGCGCGTGCTTTCCGGGCTGCTGCTGTTCCTGGCGATCGCGGTTCTGGCGGGGGCGGCGCTCTTCGCCGCCCGCGCCGCCGAGCCGTGGAGCCAGGGTTTGGATTTCCTTCGCGGCGAGCGGTGGCCGGCGCTCGGTGCGGCGGCGGCGGTCCTCTTCGCCCTGGCGCTCTACGTCCTGTCCGGGATCCGGCCGCGCCGCTACAGCGAGCCGTTCATCACGTTCGAGAACGAGAGCGGGGCCGTCAGCGTCAGCACCCGGGCCATCGGCGAGGTGGTCTCCCGGGTCGGCGACGAATTCGCCGCGGTCCTCGGACTGGACAGCGCCGTCCGGCCGGCGGGCGGGAGCATCGAGGTGACCCTGGACGTCAAGGTGCGCGGCGGCACGCAGATTCCCGAACTCTGCCGCATGCTGCAGGACCGTGTCCGCGACATCATCCGGGAAAACCTGGGGCTGACCGAGATCCGGGGCGTCCGCGTGACCGTCCGCGAGATCGTGGGGGCGGCCCGGGAGGCCCGCAAGACGGAAGAGGGCGCCGCGTGAATTGGAACCGGATCGCCGAGGACGTGCTGGCGGTAACGGACGAAGTCCTGGCCCGCCTGACCGGCCCGATCGAGGAGTTGGCCGCCGAGTTCGCCGGTTGCCTGCGCGCCGGCGGGAAGATCCTGGTTTGCGGCAACGGCGGCAGCGCCGCGGATGCCCAGCACCTTGCCGGCGAACTGGTCAACCGGTTCCTCAAGGAACGCCGGCCCTACGCCGGGATCGCCTTGTCCACGGACACGTCGGTCCTGACGGCCATCGCCAATGACTACGGTTACGCGGAGGTGTTCGAGAAGCAGGTCCGCGCGCTCGGCCGCCGCGGCGACGTGCTGATCGCCATCTCCACCAGCGGCAACGCGGAAAACGTCTGCCGCGCCGTCAAGGCCGCGAAGGATGCGGGCCTGCTGACCGTCGGCCTCACCGGCGGGTCCGGAGGCAAGCTGGCCACGCTCGTCGACCGGCCGCTGTGCGTAGCCTCGACGGGCTCGACGCCGCGCATCCAGGAAGGGCACCTGCTGATCATCCACGCCCTCTGCGAGCGCCTCGAAGAACTGCTGGAAAGTTGAGCGCCGGGCCTCCCGCGGCCCGCCGGGAAAGCAAGGAATCATGAAAGACAAGGACGCCGTGCAACTGGTCGTGGTCGGCTCGACCGCCATCGACAACATCGAAACCCCCTGGGCCAAGCGCAAGAACCTGCTCGGCGGTTCGGCCAGCTACGCCTGCGCCGCGGCCGCGTTTTTCACGACGGTCGGCATGGTCGGCGTGGTCGGCGAGGATTTCCCGCCGGAACACATGGACCTTTACCGGCGCTTCGGGATCAACCTCGAAGGCCTGCAGGTCAAGCCGGGCAAGACCTTCCGCTGGGCGGGCGCCTACGAGGAGAACATGGACCAGCGACGGACCCTCCTCACCGAGCTCAACGTCTTCGCGTCCTTCCATCCCGAGTTGCCCCCGTCCTACCGCTCCGCGCCGTTCCTGTTCCTGGGCAACATCTCCCCGGACCTGCAGGCCCACGTCCTCGACCAGGTCCAGACGCCGAAATTCATCGTCCTCGACACCATGGACCTGTGGATCACGACCGCGCTGGAGCCGCTGCGGAAGGTGATCAGCCGGGTGCACCTGCTCACCCTCAACGAGTCCGAGGCGCAGCACTTGAGCGGGAAGCACTCGCTGATCAAGGCCTCGCGGCGCCTGCTGGAGCTGGGCCCGAAATTCGTCCTGATCAAGAAGGGCGAGCACGGCAGCGTCCTGTTCACGCGCGAGGGCATGTTCCTGATGCCGGCCTACCCGCTGGAGGACGTCCAGGATCCGACCGGGGCGGGCGACGCCTTCGCGGGCGGCTTCATGGGCGCCCTGGCCGCGGGCGGATACGTCGGGGAGGACGCCATCCGCCGCGCGATGCTCTACGGCAGCATCGTGGCGTCGTTCGGCGTGGAGGCGTTCAGCCTCGAGCGCCTGGCCAAGCTGACGCGCGAGGACATCGAGGCCCGCGCCGCGCTGTTCCGCAACATGTGCCAGGTGCGGTAAGCGCCGCCGCTACACGCCCCGCGCCTCGTGGCCGACGAGCTGCAGGAACTCGTTGCGGGTGGCGATGGAGTCGTGGAAGCTGCCGAGCATGGCGGAGGTGACCATGCAGGAATTCTGCTTCTCCACGCCGCGCATCATCATGCAGAGGTGCCGCGCCTCGATCACGACGCCGACGCCCTCGGGGTGCAGCGCGTCCATCATCGTCCGCGCGATCTGGTTGGTCAGCCGCTCCTGGAGCTGAAGGCGGCGCGCGAAGACATCCGCCACGCGCGCCAGCTTGCTGACCCCGAACACCTTGCCCTTGGGGATGTAGCCGATGTGGCATCGGCCGAAGAACGGCAGCAGGTGGTGCTCGCAGAGGCTGTAGATCTCGATGTCCTTGACGATCACCATGTGGTTCGCCTCGACCTCGAAGACGGCGGACCGGATCACCGAGTCCACGTCCTGCCGGTAGCCCCGCGTCAGGAACTCCCACGCCTCGGCCGTCCGCGCCGGGGTGCGCCGCAAGCCTTCCCGTTCCGGATCCTCGCCCAGTTCGACCAGCAATTTGTGCGTCAGGTCTTCGATGGCTGCCTTATTCATGCGACTCTCCCGGGGTTGTCGCCACGCTCGGAACCTAGCATATCGGCGGCCGGTTGCCCCGCAAAATTCCTGTCGAAGCCGGGGGGCGGGGGAGCTAGAATGCGCCCGAGATTGGAACATGAACGGGCCCGTCATCACGCTGCTGACCGATTTCGGAACACGGGACGGCTACGTCGCCGCCATGAAGGGCGTGCTGCTGGGCCGCGCGCCGGGGGCGACCGTCGTGGACGCGGCCCACGACATCCCCCCGCACGACGTCGCCGCCGCGGCCTGGACGCTGGGCCAGTACTGGCGTTGTTTTCCGCCCGGGACCATCCACGTGGCGGTCGTGGACCCGGGCGTGGGCACGGAGCGGGCCGTGCTCCTGGTGGAGGCCGACAGCCATCTCTTCCTCGCGCCGGACAACGGGCTGCTGACCTGGGTGCTCCGGCAGGCGCGCCGCGTGGCCCTCCGGCGGCTCAAGGAGGAGGTCCACGGCGAGACCGTCTCGGCCACGTTTCACGGACGGGATATTTTTGCGCACGCGGCCGGCCTGCTGGCCTCGGGCCGCGCCTCCGTGGAGGATCTGGGCGAGGATATCCGCGAGATGGTCATGCCGGCCTGGGCTTCCGTGGAGCGGGTCGGGGAGGGCCTGCGCGGCCTGATCGTGCACGTGGACCGCTTCGGCAACCTCATCACGAACATCCAGCGCCACCAGGCCCTGGAAAGCGTGGGCGCGGCCTTCGTCGCGTCCGCCGGCGCCTTCTCCGGGATCCCCGCGAGGCGGACCTACGGCGAGGCCCGGCCGGGCGAGTTGATCGCCCTCTTCGGTTCCTCCGATACGATCGAACTTGCCGTCAACGGAGGTTCCGCGGCCGAGCGGACGGGCCTGGCCCGGGGCCAGTCCGTGGACTTGTTGCCCTCGTTGAAGATCGAGGGCTGAACCGCCGCCCGCCGGGTTGCCGCAGCGGGGTCGTAGCCCCCGCTGTACTTTCAACGGTCGCCCGCGGTACAGCAGGCGCCGCGAGCCTGCGGTTCAGCCCAAAGTGCGAACGGCTGGAGTTGCCGGCTCCCGTCTTGCCTTCCGCGCTGGGCCGCTGCTAGGATGTCGCCGGCTTTTCCGTTAAAGCCATTTGGGTAAAGGGGTTTTTCTATGCCACAACGACGAAAGCAGTTGACTACCTATCCCGAGTGGAAGGCCCTCCAGGCCCATCACAAGATCCTGGCCGGACGGCCCCTCCGGGACCTGTTCGCGGAGGATCCGGGCCGGGCTTCGCGCTTTTCGCTGGAGGCCGGGGATTTGTTCCTGGACTACTCCAAGAACCTGGTGACGGGCGAAACGCTTGAACACCTGGTCGCCCTGGCGGAGGCCGTGAACCTGCGCGGCGCCATCGCGGACATGTTCGCGGGCCGCAAGATCAACGAGACCGAGGGCCGGGCGGTGCTGCATGTCGCCCTGCGCAACCGGTCGAACACCCCGATCCGCGTGGACGGGAGGGACGTCATGCCGGAGGTCAACGCGGTCCTGGACCGGATGGCCTCGTTCGCGCGCCGCGTGCGCTCGGGCGAGTGGACCGGGTTCACCGGGCGCCGCCTGCGCAACGTGGTGAACATCGGGATCGGCGGCTCGGACTTGGGCCCGGTCATGGCGTACGAGGCGCTCAAGCCGTTCAGCGACCGCGCGCTGACCGTGCGGTTCGTGTCGAACGTGGACGGGACGCACATCGCCGAGGCCCTGCGCGACCTGGACGCCGCCGAGACCCTGTTCATCGTCTCCTCCAAAACGTTCACCACGCAGGAGACGATGACCAACGCGCAGACCGCGCGGGACTGGCTGGTGAAGGCCCTCGGGGACCCGGCCGCCGTGGGCCGGCACTTCGCCGCCGTCTCGACCAATGCGGACAAGGTGGCCGCGTTCGGCATCGATCCCGCGAACATGTTCGGCTTCTGGGACTGGGTCGGCGGCCGGTACTCGTTGCCCTCGGCGATCGGGCTTTCCCTGATGGTCGCCGTCGGGCCGGAGCGCTTCTTCGAGCTGCTCGAGGGCTACCACGCCATGGACCGCCATTTCGCGGAGGCGCCCCTGGATCGCAACATGCCCGTGCTGCTGGCGCTGCTGGGGGTCTGGTACAACAATTTCTTCGGGGCGGAAACCGTCGCCATCCTGCCGTACGACCAGTACCTCGCGCGCCTGCCGGCCTACCTGCAGCAGGCGGACATGGAGAGCAACGGCAAGTCGGTTTCCCGGCGCGGCAAGCGCGTGGCCTACCAGACCGGGCCGATCGTGTGGGGCGAGCCCGGCACGAACGGGCAGCACGCCTTCTACCAGCTGATCCACCAGGGCACCAAGCTGATCCCGTGCGACTTCATCGGGTTCTGCCGGTCGCAAAACCCGATCGGCGACCACCACGCCAAGCTCATGGCCAACTTCTTCGCCCAGACCGAGGCGCTCGCGTTCGGAAAGACCGCCGACGAGGCCGCCGCGGAGGGCGTGGCGCCGGACCTGGTTCCGCATAAGGTCTTCGGGGGCAACCGGCCCACCAACACGATCCTGGCCGACGAGCTCACGCCGCGCGTGCTCGGCCAGCTCCTCGCTCTGTACGAGCACAAGATCTACACGCAGGGCGTGATCTGGGACATCTACTCGTTCGACCAATGGGGCGTCGAGCTGGGCAAGGTCCTGGCGAATCGCATTCTTCCCGAACTGCAGGCCGCCACGGAACCCGAGTTACGGCACGACTCGTCCACGAACGGATTGATCCAGCGATTCCGGGCCCGTCGCGCGGCGGGGCTCTAGGACTCGGATCTCATGGCGGGCGAACCGAACAACGGCGGGACGGGCAGAACGGAAGCTGGCTCTTATACCCATCT
>JAGNIJ010000060.1 GCA_018001225.1 Kiritimatiellia bacterium
CTTTCCACGAGGCCGGGTTCCGGCCCGGCGATGCCCTGGTCTTCGGCTGCGAAACCCGCGGCCTGCCCGACGCCCTCCTCGCCCGCTACCCCGGACAGGTCCTCGGTATCCCCGTCTGGCCCGACCACGTCCGCTCCCTGAACCTCTCGACGGCCGCCGGCATCGCCCTCTACGAGGCCCTGCGGCAGGTCCAGAACACCACGGATTTCGCGGATAGCACGGATGGGAAGCCCATCACCAACTAGCGGCGCAGGGGACGACGTTTCCCGCTCTCCCCGATCCGCGCCGTCTGCGTAATCCGCGGTTAAAAAAGGTCATTTTCGATTTGAACTTTTTGCCTCGTATGCGGTCTTACTATATCGTGCGTTTTGCATAAGGAAGGAGAGCTCTATCCATGAATACGGGAATCGGCATCATCAACGAGAGGGTGAAGCAGGAAAGCGGCTTCATCGCGGCGCTGCGGAGCGAAATCGAAAAGGTCATCATCGGCCAGAAATACCTGGTGGACCGCCTGATCGTCGGCCTGCTGGCCAACGGGCACATCCTGCTGGAGGGCGTCCCGGGCCTGGCCAAGACCCTCTCGGTCAAGACCCTCGCCGCCGCCCTGGACATGTCGTTCCAGCGAATCCAGTTCACGCCCGACCTGCTCCCCGCCGACCTGGTCGGCACGCTGGTCTATAATCCGAAGGAAGGCTCGTTCACCACGAAGAAGGGGCCGCTCTTCGCCCATATCATCCTCGCCGACGAAATCAACCGCGCGCCGGCCAAGGTCCAGAGCGCGCTGCTGGAGGCCATGCAGGAGCGCCAGGTGACCATCGGCCAGGAAACCTTCCCGCTGCCGAAGCCGTTCCTCGTGCTCGCGACCGAGAATCCGATCGAGCAGGAAGGCACCTATCCCCTCCCCGAGGCGCAGGTGGACCGGTTCATGCTCAAGCTGCGGATCACCTATCCCTCCCTCGAGGAGGAGCGCCGCATCCTCGACGCCATGGCCGTCACCAACAAGCAGTTCGACGTCCGGCCCGCCGTGAAGCCCGAGGCCATCCTGCAGGCGCAGCAAGTCGTGGACGACATCTACGTGGACGACAAGATCAAGGACTACATCTTGAGCATCGTCTTCGCCACCCGCGAGCCGGAGAAGCACAAGCTCGCGCTCAAGGAGTTCATCCGCTACGGCGCCTCGCCGCGCGCGACGATCTACCTGACCGTCGCCGCCCGCGCCCACGCCTTCCTCTCCGGCCGCGGCTACGTGACGCCCCAGGACGTGAAATCCGTCGCGCCGGACGTCCTGCGCCACCGCGTCATCGTCTCGTACGAGGCCGAGGCCGAGGAGATGAACTCGGACGACGTGATCGCGAAGATCCTGAACGAATTACCGGTGCCGTGAACGAAAGATGAACCGCAGAGTACACAGAGGGCACGGAGGTAACCCAGAGGCTTCGCGCAGCCGAAAAGCCCTTAGCGCCTCTGTGTCCTCCGTGGTTCACCCTCCTAAAGGGCGGATATCATGATCCCGAAGGAGATCATAAAGAAGGTCCGGCAGATCCAGATCCGGACGCGCCACAAGGTCGCCGACGTCTTCGCCGGCCAGTACCATAGCGTGTTCAAGGGCCGCGGCATGGAGTTCCAGGAGGTCCGCGAGTACGTGCCGGGCGACGATATCCGGTCCATCGACTGGAACGTCACGGCGCGGATGGGTCATCCCTTCGTCAAGAAGTTCACGGAGGAGCGCGAGTTGACCGTCATGCTGCTCCTGGACATCAGCGCGTCGAACCTCTTCGGCGGCACGGCGCAACTGAAGAAGGACCTCGCCGCCGAGCTGGCGGCCGTGCTGGCGTTCGCCGCGATCCAGAACCAGGACCGCGTGGGCCTGATCCTGTTTTCGGACGAGGTCGAGGGCTACGTCGCCCCGCGCAAGGGGGTCTCGCACGTGCTGCGGGTGATCCGCGAGGCGCTCTACTTCCAGCCGAAGCGCCGCGGCACGGCCCTGGTCCCGGCGCTGGACTTCCTCAACCACGTCATGGCCCGCAAGACGGTGTCCTTCCTCATCAGCGATTTCGTGAGCGGCGAGGAGCTCAAGCCGGCGCTATCCGTCAGCGCCCGGCGGCACGACCTGATTGCCCTGCTTGTCGGCGACCGCCGGGAGCGGGCCTGGCCCGCCGCCGGCCTCGTGGAGTGGCGGGACGCGGAGACCGGGCGGCTGTACCTCGCCGACACGTCGTCCTCCGCGGTCCGCCGGCAGTTCGCGGAACTCCAGCAGGACCGGCGGAAACAAACCCTCGCGCTCCTGCGCGGCTGCAGCGTGGACGCCGTCGAGGTGTACGCCGGCGAGCCGTACGAGCGCGAGTTGATGAAGTTTTTCCGTACAAGGGAGCGGCGGTTCCGAACATGAGCAGGCTGTTCACAACCGGCGGCGCGCTGCTGGTGATGCTCGCGGGCTTTTCCTGCAAGCCGCGCGCAAGCTCCGCCCCTTCCCCGCAGGCCGACTTCGCCATCCAGGCGGCCTTGAGCACGAACGTCCTGCGGGTGGGCGACGTGGCCGAGCTGACCCTGGCCGCGGCGCATCCCGCGGGCTCGCGGATGGAGCCGCCGCGCCTGGACCGCGAGCGGGAAATCGTCGTCCGCGAGCAGCGGCTGGACAGCGAAGCCCTGCCGGACGGCCGGCTCTACAGCCGCGCCCGGTACCGGCTGACGTCCCTCGCCCTGGGCGAGCACACCGTGTCCACCGGCGAGGTGGCCTTCGTCCTGGCGGACGGGACCCGGCACGTGGAGGGCTTCCCGCCGGTGACGTTCCGCGTGGACAGCGTCCTGACGAACGAGGCCGCGGAACTGCGGGACCTCAAGGGCCCGGCCCGCTGGCCGGCGCCGTTCCCGTGGTGGATCGCCGCACTGGCGGCGATCTCCCTGCTCGCGCTGGCGCTCGGCCTCGTCACCGCCCGCGTCTTGCGGCGGCCGCGCACGATCCTCCATTACCCCGCCCCCGAGCCCGCCGACACGCTCGCCCTGCGCGCGCTCCGGCGCCTCCGGGAGAAGGGCCTGATTGAGCAGGGCGCGGCCGAGCCGTTCTACGTCGAATTGACCGGCATCGCCCGCCGCTACCTGGAGAACCGGTTCGGCCTGCGGGCCCCGGAGCGAACGACGGAGGAGTTCATCCGCGAGGCGTCGGTCTCGGGTCTGCTGTCCGCGACGCACCAGGCGTTGGTCCGGGATTTCCTCGAGCAGAGCGACCTGGTGAAGTTCGCCCGTTTCACGCCCGGCGCGGGCGAGATGAACGCCGCGTTCGCCTCCGCCGAGAAGCTGGTCCTGGAAACCCGCCCCGCCCCGGCGGCGGAGGGAGGCGCGTCGTGAGCCTCCAGCATCCCTGGCTGCTCCTGCTCCTCCTGCTGGTCCCGGGCCTCGCCTGGTGGCGGCACGGCCGGGCGCGCCGGCCGACCCTGCAGTTCAGCGACGGCCGCGCCCTGGCCCGCCTGCCGGCCTCCTGGGCCGTCCGGGCCCGCTGGCTGTTGCCGGCGCTCTACAACCTCGGCCTGGTCTGCCTGGTCGTCGCCCTCGCCCGGCCGCGGCGCGGCCTGGCCGAGAGCCGCGTCCGGACCGAGGGCGTGGACATCATCCTGCTCTCGGACGTCTCGACCTCCATGCGCGCGGAGGACCTTTCGACGGCGACCCGCACGATGAACCGGCTCGACGCCGCCAAGGCCGTCATGGAGGAGTTCATCCAGGCGCGGCCGGACGACCGGATCGGGATTGTCGCCTTCGCGGCGATGCCCTACACGCTCGCGCCGCTGACGCTCGACCACGGCTGGCTGGTCCAGCAGATGGCCCGGCTGGAGACGGGCATGGTCGAGGACGGCACGGCGATCGGGGACGCCCTCGCCGCCGCGATCAACCGGCTGCGCGACAGCCGGGCGAAGAGCAAGGTCGTGGTGCTGCTGACCGACGGCATGAACAACCGCGGCGTGTTGAGCCCGGAGAACGCCGCCGAGGCCGCGCGGGCGATGGGGATCAAGGTGTACACCGTCGGCGCGGGCGGCGACGGCCCCGCGCCCGTGCCGGTCCAGAGCCCGTTCGGCGGACGCCAGTACGCCTACCAGCCGTCCGACATCGACGAGCCCATGCTGAAGTTCGTCGCGGAGACCACGGGCGGCCTGTACTTCCGGGCGCGGAATTTCAAGGGGCTCGACGAGGTGTACCGGCGGATCGACGAGATGGAGAAGACCGAGGTGGACGTCGAGCACTACACGCGGTTCGAGGAGCGGTTCATGCCGTGGGTGATCGCGGCGCTGGCCCTGCTGGGGCTGGAACGGCTGCTCGGGCTGGCGCGGCTGGAGGCGGTGCCGTGATGAAATGGGGCGCGCCAGAGCTGCTGTTCCTGCTGGGCCTCCTCCTGCCCGCGGCGTGGCTGGTGTTTTTCCTGCTCCGCCGCCGTGAGCGGCGGCTGGCCCGGCTGGTCGAAAGCGCCCAGTGGGCCCTGCTCGCGCCGGACCGGAATCCCCGCCGCGTGCGGACCCGGCACCTGGCCTGGCTGGGCGCCATGGGCCTGCTGCTCGCGGCGCTCGCGCGGCCCCAGTGGGGCACCCGCTGGGAGGAGGTCCGGCGGCGCGGGCTGGACGTGCTCGTGGTCCTGGACACCTCCCGCAGCATGCTGGCCGAGGACATCAAGCCCAACCGCCTGCAGCAGGCCCAGTGGGGCATCCGCGACCTGCTCCGCCGATTGCGGGGCGACCGCGCGGGCCTGGTCGCCTTTGCCGGCAGCAGCTTCCTGCAATGCCCGCTGACGATCGATTACCCCGCCTTCCTGATGACGCTGGACGACGTGTACGTCGGGCTCATCCCGCGGGGGGGCACGGCCATCGCCCAGGCCCTGCGCACCGCGATGGACAGCTTCGAGGAGGACTCCGGCTCCGACCGCGCCATCGTCCTCATCACGGACGGCGAGGATCACGAGGGCGATCCCCTCGCGCTGCTCCCGGAACTCAAGAAAAAGAACATCCGCGTCTTCGCGGTGGGCGTGGGCACGCTGGAAGGCGACTTGATCCCCGCGCGGGACGGCGGCGGGCAGTCCGTGTTTCTCAAGGACCGAGAGAACCGCGTGGTGAAATCCAGCCTGAACGAGGACCTCCTGGCACGCCTCGCGGTCGCGACCGGGGGCATGTACGTGCGTTCGACGCCCGAGGATTTCGGGCTGGACCGGATTTACGAAAAGGGGCTCTCGGAACTGCGGCGCGACGAACACGAGGGCCGGATGGTCCGCATGCACGAGGACCGGTTCCCGTGGGCGCTCGGCGGGGCGTTCATCCTGCTGGCGTGCGAAGGCCTGCTGCGGGAGCGGCCCCGGCGGCGCAAGGAGGCCCTCTCATGAAAGCGGTCTTCTTCGCGCTATTCCTGGTTCCGCTCGCGGCGGGGGCGGCCGACTCGCCCCGCGCGCAGCTTCGCGCGGGCCTCCGGGAGTACGAGCAGAAACAATACGAGCCCGCGCTCCAGCAGTTCGAGGGCGCGGCTTCCAGCGCGGCGACCAACCACCTCGACGCCGCCGTGCCCCTGTACAACGCGGCGAACGCGCTCGTGCAGCTCGGCCGGCACCCGGAGGCCTCGACGCGCTACCAGGAGTCCCTCCGCTCGCCCGACCTCGCCCTCCAGGCGCGCGCCTACTACAACCGCGGCAACGCGCTGTACCGGATGGCCGAGACCCCCGCCCCGCCGCCGGCGGCCTCCCAGGCCGCGTCGCCGCAGGACCCCGCCGCGCCGGCCGCGAACCTGGAGTCCGCCGCCCAGGCCATCGAGGAATCCCTGCGGATGTACGAGCGGGCGATGTTCCTGGACCCGGACGATCCGGACGCCAAGGTCAACTTCGAACTGGCCCTGCGCTTGCAGGAGCAGATTCAGCAACAACAGCAACAGCAGCAGCAACAGCAGCAAAACCAGCAGCAAGAAGAGAAGAAAGACGAAGAGCAGCCACAGGACAAGAAAGAAGAGCAGGAGAAGCAGGCCCAGGAGCAAGAGCAAGAGCAAGGGCAACAACAGGAGCAGGAGCCGCCGCAGGAACAACCGTCGCAAGCGGAGCCCAAGCCGGCCGAGGAAATGACGCCGGAAGAAGCGCGCATGCTGCTTGACAGGATGAAACAGGAAGAGCAGTCGTACAGGGAAAAACTTCAGGTCATCATGGGCCGCCCCGTGCCCGTGGACAAGGACTGGTGAACGACATGACAGGCCGAAGGACCATGGCGGGAATACGGCTCGGCGCCGCGCTGCTCGGCGCGGCGGCCGCCTTCCCGGCCCTCGCGGCCACGGTGGACATGGACCTCCAGCCCCGGGCCGTCTCCGTCGGCGAATCCGCCATCTGCAGCGTGACCGTCCGCGGCCTGGACAATCCCCCGCCCCCGTCGCTGTCCGCCGTCCCGGGCCTGCAGATCAGCCCGGTCGGCACCGAGCGAAGCTGGACCATGGGCCCCGGCGGCCAGGACAGTTCCGTGAGCTTCCGATTCCGCGTGTTGCCGTTGCAGGCCGGCACGTTCGCTATCGGACCGATCGCCTACGAGGCCGAGGGGCAGCGCATCGATATCCCCGCCGTCGAACTCGAGGCCGTGGACGCGGGCGCCGCGCCCGCGCCGGGCGGGGATTCGTCGCAGATCGCCGACCTGCTCTTCGCGACGATCTCTGCGCAGCCGACCAACGTCTATATCCAGCAGGTTTTCGACGTGGTGCTGTCCATCTACTCGCGCAACATCAACCTCGGGCGCGACGTCGAACTCGGCAACCTGCCCGCCTCCGGCTTGAGCCTGCCGCCTTTCCAGGAAATGGGTTCGACCCGCGAGGTGGTCCACAACCAGATCTACGAGGTGCGCCGGTTCCGCTGCAAGGCCCAGGCCCTGACGGCGGGCGCGTTCACGCTGGCGCCCAACATCCGGGTGCAGGTCGTCGTGCCGCGCGACCGCCGCCGGATGTCGGCCTTCGACGACTTCTTCAACGACCCGTTCGGCAATCCGTTCATGGGACGCTACCAGACCCAGGCCGTCGACCTGCGGGCGGCGCCCGTCGACTTGCAGGTTCTCCCCCTGCCGCCGGCGGACGGCGTGGCCGGGTTCGCGGGGGCCGTGGGACGCTTCGCGTTCGACGTGCAGGTCCGGCCGACCGAGGTCACCGCCGGAGAGCCCGTCACGCTCGCCATGCAGATCGGCGGCGTGGGCAACATAGAGAACGTCTCGCCGCCCGCGATCGCGGCGGGGCCGGATTTCCGACTGTACGAGCCGCGCCAGGTTTCGCGGGACATCGACGGGGCGCGGGCCGGCGGGCGGGTGCTCTACGAACAGGTCGTCATCCCCCGCTCCGTCACCAATGCCCGGCTCCCGGCGCTGTCGTTTTCGTACTTCGACCCGGAGGTGGGCCGTTACGAAACCGTCACGCGGGGGCCGTTCGACCTGGTCGTTCATCCCGCGACCAACGGCGGCGGGCGCGTCATCCAAGCCGCGTCCGACGCTCCCGAGGGGCGCACGATGATCCTCGGCAGCGACATTGTGTACCTCAAGCCTCCGCCCGCGCGCTGGCCCCGCCCGCCCACGGCCCCCGCCCGCGCGCTGTTCTGGGGAATCCAGACGCTGCCCGCCCTGGCGCTCGCCGGGCTCTTTCTCGCCGTGCGGCGGCGGGAGCAGATGAGCCGGGACGTCGCGCGGGCACGCCGGCTCCGCGCGCCGCGCAGCGCGCGGCCGGCGCTGCGCCGTGCCGAGCAGGCCCTGGCCCGCGACCAGCGGCGCGAGTGCGTGGACGCGCTGCAGGAAGCGCTCGCAGCGTACCTCGGGAACCGGCTCAACCTGCCGGCCGGCGCCGTGACGCCGGACGTGATCATGGAGCGGCTTGAGAAATCCAAACTGCCGGCGGAGTGGATGGCGCGGACGCGGGATCTGCTGGCCTTCTGCGACCAGGAACGGTACGGACAGGGGACCGCGCGCCCGGAAGACGACCGGGCGTTGCTCGCCGGCCAACTCGATACGTTGCGCGGCATCCTGAAAGCCTGCGAAAGGGTCCCGCTGTGAGGCCTCTCCGCATGTCATGGAAGCTCTGGCTGGGGTTGCTGCTGGCCGCCGTCCCGCGGCCCGGCGCGGCCCAGCCGCCGGACGGGCTTCCACCGGCGCGCGCGCAGCAGATGTTCCTCGAGGCCGGCCAGGCCTACGACCAGGGGCGCCTGACCGATGCCGTCCGGTTGTACGAGGAGTTGCGCCGCGGTGGCGCCCGATTCGAGGCGTTGTTCTTCAATCTCGGAAACGCGCATTTCCGGCAGGGCGATCTCGGCCGCGCTATCGCCAATTACCGGCGCGCCTGGGTGCTGAATCCGAGAGACCCGGACACGCAGGCCAACCTGCGCTACGCGCTGCAAACCGCGGGGGTGCCCGCGCCCTCCCTGCACTGGACACAGCGGCTCCTGTTCCGGGCCAGCCGCCGCGAATGGCTGTTCGTCGCCGTGGCCGCCTGGTGGGCGGCGGCGGCGCTGGCCGGCTTGCACCTTTGGACGCGCGCGCGCCCCGGCTGGCTGCTGAAACTGGCGGCCGCGTCTCTCGCGGTTTTGCTCGTGGCGGGCAGCGGCGTGATCGCGTGGGACCGCCTCGGCCACGCGCCCGAAATCGTGGTGCTGGGCTCGGGGCGCGAAGCCCTGTTCGCGCCGCTGGAGGGATCGACCGCGCATTTTGCGCTGCCCGACGGCTCGATCGGGCGGGTCGTGGATCGGTCCGGGAACTGGGTCAAGGTCGCCCACGGGGAGCAGGAAGGCTGGATCCAGGCCGGGCACGGGCTGCCCGTGTGCTATTGGCTTGTCAACGGCGGGTTCTTCGCTCAAGATTAAAAAAGCGAGGACGCTGACGCGAATGACCACGCCTCATCCAAAGCCCCGTTACAACAAGGGTTTTTTCTGGACCGCCCTGATCGTGCTGTTCCTCGGCGGCACCATCGCCCTGCTCTTGTCGCTGGACCGGACCAACGTTTCCGCGCGGCTGGCCGTACGCACGACGCTGCTGCTCACGGGTTCCGCGATGATCCTCTGCCTGATCTGCGGCACCGCCGACTGGTGGCTGAAGCGATAGTTTTCGCCCTCACTCGATGTAGACGCGGTCGAGGGCCGCGTTGATATCGGTGAGGATCTCGTAGGGAATGGTCCGGCAGGCGGCGGCCATTTCGCCCGCCCAGATGCTCTCCGAGCGCTGCTCGCCGAGCAGCACGGCCTCGTCGCCCTCCTGCGCCGTCCGCTCCGGGCCGAGGTCCGCGGTGATCCAGTTCATGCTCACGCGCCCGACGACCGGGCATCGCCATCCGCCGATCAGCACCGAGCCCTTGTTGCCGAGCAGACGGTTGTACCCGTCCGCATACCCGACGCTCAACGTGGCGAGCGTGGTCGGGGCGGTGGTCGTGAACTGGCTGTAGTACCCCACCGAAAAGCCCGCCGGGACCCGCTTGACCTGCATGACGTGGGCCTTCCACTGCAGGATCGGTTTCGTGTGGAAGCGCAGGGCGGGATCGGCGGCCCCGTACCCGTAGAGCACGATGCCGGGCCGGATCGCGTCGAGATCCCAGTCGCGGAAGTAGAGCGCGGCCCGGCTGCTGGAGACGTGGCGGAACAGGCGCCCGCCGAGCCGTTGTTCGATCGCGGCCGCGGCCGTGCTGAAGCGTTCCCACTGCGCGCGGGCGGGGGCCGGCTTGCGGGGCTCGACCGTCGCGAAATGCGTACAAAGGCCGCGGATCTCCAGGCCCGACGCGGCACCCAGGCGGTCCAACGCGGCGCCGGCCTCCTCCCACCAGACGCCCAGACGCCCCATGCCCGTATCCACCTTCAAATGCACGGGCAGGCTTCTACCCACCAACCGGGCAGCCCGCCCTAGCTCCGCGGCATGCTTCTCGCTGATGACCACCGGCGTGATGTTCCGCTCCAGCAGCACGGGCACATCGGCGGCTTCCACGGCGCCGAGCACGAGGATCTGGACCTCGGGCAGCGCCCGGCGCACCTCGAGCGCCTCCCGGAGATAGGCCACGCCGAACCAGCGGACGCCCTGGCGCGCCGCGTGCACGGCCACCGGCACCAGTCCGTGCCCGTACGCGTTGGCTTTCACGACAAAAAGGATTTCGGTCTGCGGGCGCAGGGCGGACCGCAGGGCGCGGATGTTCTCCGCCAGCCTTCGCAAATCCACCTGGACCCAAGACGATTTCATCGAGGCATCCATTATGCGGATTGCCGTCGAACCTTCAAGGCGATCGTACGCTCCTCCATGGGTATCGAAGAAGGCCCCGCCCAGCTCCAGAAAACCGCCTCGCACTTTATAAAATGCGAGGCGTTTTGTTTGAGGCAGGCGGCCGGACGAGGGCCGTCGGTTGACAACGGCCGCCGCCACCCTTACCTTCGCCACACGCATGAGGGACAACCTCCATTCCGCAGCCGGGGGCCTAGGCGTCATCGAGGAGGCCGCGGCCCGCCTGCGGGCCGGCGGCCTCGTGGTTTTCCCCACGGAAACCGTCTACGGCCTGGGCGCCGACGCCCTGAATCCCCGGGCCGTGGCCCGCGTCTTCGACGTCAAGCAACGCCCGCGCTTCGATCCCCTCATCGTCCACATCGCGGATATCGGATGGCTTCACGACCTCGTCACGGCCTTCCCGCCGGATGCCCGGCGGCTGGCCGATCGGTTCTGGCCGGGCCCGCTGACATTCGTGCTGCCCAGGACCGACCGCATTCCCGATCTCGTCACGGCGGGCCTGCCGTCCGTGGCCGTGCGCATGCCGCGCCACCCGCTGGCCATGGACCTCATCCGCCGGGTCGGCGGCCCCGTGGCGGCGCCTAGCGCCAACCGCTTCGGCCGCTTGAGCCCTTCCACCGCGGACGACGCCCGGGCGGAAGTCGGAGAGGGCGTGGACATGATCCTCGACGGCGGCCCCTGCCCCGTCGGTATCGAGTCCACGATTGTGTCCTTCGCAGGAGAACAACCGATCCTTCTTCGGCCGGGCGGACTGCCGATCGAGGACATCGAATCGATCCTCGGCCCGCTCGCGAGTGCGGGGCACGCGGACGAGAGACCGCAAAGCCCGGGCCGCCTCCTTCGCCACTATGCGCCCCGGACGCCGCTGGAGCTGGTGGCCCTCCCGCCGCCCCCGGCGGCCCGGGCACACGCCGGCCTGCTGGCCCCTTTTCCCCTGCCGGACACCGGCGGGTTTGCCCGCGTGGAAATCCTCTCCGCTACCGGCGATCCGGCCGAGGCCGCCGCGCGGCTCTTCCGCGCCCTGCGCGAACTCGACGGCGCGGGCTTGGAGAAACTCTTCGCGATCCGCGGCCCGGAACAGGGACTCTGGCGAGCCATCCACGACCGGTTGCAGAGGGCCTCGATCACCCCGGAAACGCCCCCGTGAAGAAAGCAATGACCGTCACCTCCGCCCTGCTGATCCTACTCGGCCTGGGCGGCATTTACGCCTGGAGCGAGTTCGTGCCCGTCCTGCGCGAGGCGTACGGGTATTCGGCGGCCCAGACCCAGTGGGTATTCGGCGCGACGATCGTTTCGTTCACCCTGACCATGATCGCCGCCGGCCGCCTGATGTATCGTTGGGGCCCGCGCCGGATCGCCACCGCCGGCGGGTTCCTGTTCGGCGCGGGCTACCTGGTTAGCGCGTTCACCCTGGACCGGTTCTGGGGCCTGCTCGCGGGCATGGGCCTCGTCGCGGGGGCGGGCATCGGCTTCGGCTACGTGGCGCCGCTGGCCATGGTGATGGCGTGGTTCCCCGGCCGCAAGGGCCTGGCCGGCGGCATCGCCGTCGCCGGGTTCGGCGGCGGCGCGATCCTGATGGCCGAGATCGTTTCCGTCGCCCTGCACCATGACATCCCCCTGCCCCGCATCGTCGGGGGCATCGGACTCGCGTATGGCCTGGTCATCCTGCTCGCCGCCCGCGGACTGCACCGCCCGGACGGCGCCGCGCCGGCGACTCCGCCCGAATTGCATCCGCTCGAATTCTGGCGGGAGCCTTACTTGCGCAGGCTCTTCATTGGCATGTTCTGCGGCACGTTCGCCGGCCTGCTCCTGGTCGGCAATCTTAAGCCCATCGGCCTGGCCGGCGGCATCGGCGAAACCGCGGCCACGCTGGCGATCAGCGTCTTCGCCGTCGGCAACGCCGCCGGACGGGTGGTCTGGGGCTGGCTCTCGGACCGCTTCGGACGGGGCGTCGTGCCCGCATCGCTGGGCTTCCTCGCCGCCGTCGCCTGCGCCCTGACGGGAATCCCGCGGCACGACGTCCTCTTCGTCGCGCTTTCCCTGTTCTGCGGGTTCGGATTCGGCGCCTGTTTTTCCATCTACGCCTCGCTCACCGCCGCCCGCTACGGCGCCGGCCACGTCGCCGGCCTCTATCCCCTCGTCTTTCTCTCCTACGGCATCGCCGGCATCACCGGCCCGGCCCTCGGCGGATGGCTCTTCGACCGGACGGGCCGCTACCTGTCGGCCCTCCTCCTCGCCGCCGCCGTCGCCGCCGCGGGCGCGGCGTACGGCCTCGTGAAACCGCGTGCGGAGGATTGACCGGCCGCCATTTCCCGCTTGTCACAGGCCCTCATTTGCCACAGATTTCCCCGTCGCCCATTGCCAGAGGAGAACGAGAAGATGACTGAATCGAGCCATTTCCAGCCCGCCTGGAATTTTCTGGGCCTGCCCGATGAACTCGCGGCGCCGGGTCGCGCCCGGGCCTGGATGCTGCCCATCCCCTACGAAGGCACGACCTCGTACGGCGCCGGCACCCGCGAGGGCCCGGCGGCCATCATTGCCGCGTCCCGCCAGGTGGAGCTGTTCGACCGCGAATTCGGCTGCGAACCGGCGATGAAAATCGGCGTGCACACGATGAATCCACTCGGCCTCGAGCACCGTTCGCCGGAAGTCATGGTCGGCGCCATCGAGCAAGCCGTCGCCGGCATCCTGACGGGGCGGCCCCGGCCGGAGCAATTGGCCGTGCTCGGCGGCGAGCACTCGATTTCCGGCGGCGTCGCGCGGGGCATGAAGAAGGCGGGCCTCAAGGATTTCGTCACGGTCCACGTGGACGCCCACGCCGACCTGCGGGAGGAATACGAGGGCACGCCGTACAGCCATGCCTGCGCGGCGCGGCGCATCGTCGAGGTCTCGCCGATCTTCCAGATCGGCATCCGCAATCTCTCCGAGGGCGAGGAGCGGTTCCGCCGCGGGAACAAGCGCATCCGGACCGTGTTTTCCGAGGAGGCGAACGCCGGCCGCGGCTGGCTGAAGGACCTGGCGAAGTTCGTGAAGGGGAAAAAGGTCTACTTCACCATCGACCTCGACGGGTTGGATCCCTCGATCATGCCCTCGGTCGGCACGCCGGAGCCCGGCGGCTTATCCTGGGAGCTGATGCTGGACGTGGCCCGGATGGTCTGCCGGGAAGCGAAGAGCGTGCCGGTCTTCGACGTGGTCGAACTGGCCCCGATCCCGGCCCTGAAAGGCCCGGACTTCCTCGCGGCCAAGCTCGTGCACAAGATCATCGCGTTATCCCTGTACAAGAAATGATGAAGGCGGGGCGCCCTCGCCCCGGACGGCGGCCCGAGGGCGGGCCGCTTCCAAAACAGTTAAGAAAAAGGAGAAGTTCATGAGCTCGATCAAGCTGCCGAAGAAGTTCATCAGCAAGTACCCGCACAAGTTCGCCAAGGGGAAGACGAAGTTCCTCTCGGGCAAGCGCATCCTGCCGCCGCCGATCACGGGCAAGGAAACGGTGCCGGACCTGGTCAACCGGACCTTCCTGGCCTACAACGCCGCGCGCCTGCAGGAGGGCTGCCGGCTGTTCACGGAAAAAATGCTGGCGAACGACGAGGTCACGGTCGGCATGAGCCTCGCCGGCGCGCTGACCCCCGCGGGCCTGGGATCCTCGGCCGTCGTCCCGCTGATCAAGGCGGGGTTCGTGGACTGGATCGTCGCTACGGGCGCGAACCTCTACCACGACATGCACCACGCCATGAACCTGCCCCTCTACAAGGGCAGCGCGGGCATCATGGATCCCGTGCTGCGCCGCTTGGGCGTGGTCCGCATCTACGACATCTTCCTCGACTACAACGACGTGCTGATGCGCACGGACGACATCCTGCGTAAAATCCTCATCCAGCCGGAATTCCAGAAGGAAATGGGCACGCCGGAGCTGCACTACCTGCTCGGAAAGTATTGCGCCGAGTTCGAACAGCAGACGGGCCTGAAGGACGTCTCCGTGCTGGCCGCGGCGTATCGCGCCGGGGTGCCCTGCTTCTGCTCCTCGCCGGGCGACTCGACCATCGGCATGAACGTCGCGGGCGTGGAACTGCGCGGCAACAAGCTGCGCGTCAACCCGAGCCTCTGCGTCAACGAGAGCACGGCCATCGTGCTCGACGCCAAGCAGCGGAAGAAGAAGACCGGCGTGGTCCTGGTCGGCGGCGGCTCGCCGAAGAACTTCACGCTCCAGACCGAGCCGCAGATCCAGGAGGTCCTGCGCATCAAGGAGGCCGGCCACGATTACTTCCTCCAGTTCACCGACGCCCGGCCGGACACGGGCGGGCTCTCCGGCGCGACGCCGTCCGAGGCCGTGAGCTGGGGCAAGGTGGACCCGAACCAGCTCCCGGACGCCGTGGTCTGCTACCTCGATTCCACGGTCGGCCTGCCGATGCTGACGCACTACGCGCTGGCCACGAAGAAGCCGCGCAGGCTGAAGCGGCTCTACGACCGGCGCGGCGCGATGATGGAGCGCCTGACGAAGGAGTACTTTAAGCACAACCCGGACGCGACGCCCATCGGCTAACGCAGGGGTGCCGCTGGCCGGCGCCCGCGGGCGTCGCAAGCGACGCCCCTACAAGCGAAAGGTACGAAGAAGCCATGCTCACCCCCGCCCTGCTGAAACAGCTCGCAAAGAAACACGGCACGCCGCTGTTCGTGGTGGACCACTCCGTGCTCCGGCGCAATTTCGCCGAGTTCCGGAAGGGCCTCCCGCGCGTCCAGCCGTACTACGCGGTGAAGGCGAATCCCGACCCGGCGATCGTGCGGACGCTGTTCGAGGCGGGCGCGAGTTTCGACGTGGCCTCCATGCCGGAATTCCGCATCGTCTACGAGAACATCCGGAAGATGCCCCCGAAGCCGCGGCAGGACTGGATCTGGGACAAGATCATCTACGCCAACCCGATCAAGGACAACGACACGCTCCGCCAACTCAACCCCTACAAGCCGCTGGTGACGTACGACAACATCGAGGAAATCCGGAAGGTCCGGAAATTCGCGCCGAATGCCGGGTTGATGCTCCGGTTGAACGTGCCGAACACGGGTTCGGTGGTCGAGCTGTCGTCCAAGTTCGGGGCCTCGGCGGGCGAGGCGGTGGACCTGATCGCCGCGGCATTCAAGGCAGGGCTGGTGGTCGAAGGCGTGAGCTTCCACGTGGGCAGCCAGTGCACGAATTTCCAGAACTTCGTGCAAGCGCTGGCGATCGCGGATGGCGTGATGAAAGAGGCCCGTTCGCGCGGGTATGAGCAGGTCAAGATTCTCGACATCGGCGGCGGGTTCCCCGCGCCCTACGACCGGCACGTCCGGCCGTTCCGGGAACTGGCCCAGACGCTGAACGCCGAATTCGACCGGCTGTTCCCGCCGGACATGGAGATTCTGGCCGAGCCCGGACGGTTCCTCGTCGCCACGGCGGCCACGCTGGTCGTCGAGATCATCGGCAAGTCGCGGCGCGACGGGAAGCTGTGCTTCTTCATCAACGACGGCGTGTACGGCACGCTCTCGGGCGTGCTGTTCGACCACTGCCAGTACCACCTCAAGGCGTTCCGCAAGGGCCCGGCCGAAATCTGTTCCGTGTTCGGTCCCACCTGCGACGCCCTCGACGTGGTCTCCGTGGCCGAGGATCTGCCCGCGAACCTGAAACTGGGCGACCGGCTCTACAGCGAGAACGTCGGCGCCTACACCACGGCCAGCGCGACGCATTTCAACGGCATGCCGCTGGCCAAGGTCGTGGCAATCAACCGGTGATCCCGCGCGACGAGAAGAACTCCACACGGCCGTTGCGCCGATCCAGCGAAGAGGGCGCCGGATGCGGCGGCTTCTCACCGTGGACGGGTATGGCACACCGACCGTCTGAATAACCCCGCGGGCCATGGCCAAGGACGAGCCCGCGAAACGGCTTCAAAAGCTCAAGTCACGGCAGGATGGACGGACCTTCCAGACACAGAGGCAACCAGATGGTGGTCCTCGTGACCCCGCCGGCCCAACTCGACAGTGCCATACAACCCAGATGTTGCAGAATGATGCGCTTCGTCATCGTCCAGACCGGGCCGTCAGCATCCGCCATGCCTTGCGCAAGGCCCGGCTCCAACGTCCGCGCCCATGTTTCGGGTTCCATCCCGCCGCCCCGGTCGGCGATTTCCATCACCGCCAGTTCCTGGTCCCGGCGCAGACGGACCACCACCTCGCCCCCATCCTTCCGGCAGGACTCCACCGCGTTGATCATCACGTGCTGCAACGCCTGCATCAGCTGTACTCGCACGCCCCGGACGCGCAGGCCCACCTCGCCGACGACCACCCCCAATTCCACGCCTCTGTTTCGGGCCCACTCCGAGAAGCTCTCGACCGCGTCCTGGGCCAGGTGTTCCAACGCTACGATTTCTTCGGCCCGGTTCATGGATCCACCGATAACCGCGGGGCAAGATCCAGGAACAACTGCTGCCGCAGTTCGTCCGGGGCGGTCACGTGCGACCCGGCGTTGACCAGCAGGACGCTTTCCAGCCCCCGCCCCAGGGCCGTCCGCCGGAAACCGGAAAAGGCCGGGGTCTGC
>JAGNIJ010000061.1 GCA_018001225.1 Kiritimatiellia bacterium
GGACGGTAGTATCTCCTATCTGCGCCATAGGCCCGCCCCAGACCGTTATCCCGTGGTTTTGCTCCAATGGACCCCCATTCGGAAAGTTTGACCGCACAAAAACGGAAACTTTGAAATCCTCACCACATCTTGAAAATCGAACATTGACCTTTCGTTTTTCCTACCTACCATGACGCCCATGATTGCGCGACCCCAGTACCTGGCGCTGATCAAGGAGCGGCTGCGGCACAATCCGGTCGTGGCCCTGCTGGGCCCGCGGCAGTCCGGCAAGACCACGCTGGCCCGGATGTACGCTGCCGGCAAGGCCGGGGACTACTTCGACCTGGAGTCGCTGGGCGGCCTGGACCGGCTGGCCGAGCCGGAGGTGGCGCTGGCGCCGCTGCGGGGCCTGGTGGTGATCGACGAGGTCCAGCGCAAGCCGGAGCTCTTCCGGGTGCTGCGGGTGCTGGCCGACCGCCGGCCGCGGCCGGCGCGGTTCCTGATCCTGGGCAGCGCCTCGGCGGGGATTGTGCGGGGCGTGTCGGAGTCGCTGGCCGGCCGGGTGTCGTTCGTGGACGTGTCGGGCTTCAGCCTGGCGGAGGTCGGCGCGCGGCGCGCGCGCCGGCTCTGGTGGCGGGGCGGCTTCCCGCGCGCCTACACGGCGGCCTCGGACGCCGTCTCGGCCCAGTGGCGGGAGGACTTCATCCACACGGTGCTGGAGCGCGACCTGCCGGCCCTGGGCATCACCATCCCGGCGGCCACGCTCCGCCGGTTCTGGACGATGGTGGCGCACTACCATGGGCAGAAGTGGAACGCGGCGGAGCTGGCCCGGTCGCTGGGCACTTCCGAGCCGACGGCGCGGCGCTACCTGGACCTCTTGAGCGGCATGTTCCTGCTGCGCCAACTGCCGCCGTGGTTCGAGAACGTGGGCAAGCGGCAGGTGAAGGCCCCCAAGGTCTACGTGCGGGATTCCGGGCTGCTGCACAGCCTGCTGCGCCTGGGCGCCTGGGCGGCGCTGGAGGCGCACCCCAAGCTGGGCGCCTCGTGGGAGGGCTTCGCGCTGGAGCAGGTGCTGGCCCTGGCGGGGGACCGGGACGCGTACTACTGGTCGGCCCATAGCGGGCCGGAGTTGGACCTGCTGCTGTTCCGGGATGGCCGGCGGATCGGGTTCGAGTTCAAGTACGGCGACGCGCCGGCGCTGACGGTCTCGATGCGGACCGCCATGGCCGACCTGAAACTCGACCACCTGTTCGTGGTGTTCCCGGGGATGCAGGCGCTGCGGTTGGCCGAGAAGGTGGAGTTGCTTCCGCTGACGCAGTGGCCGGAGCGCTGGCGGCGCTACGTCCGGGAGGGCGCATAACGCCGCCGGTCGTGTTGCATCAAGGAGGGCCGATGCCGGACAACGTCAACGAGAAGGCCTTCGAATCCGCCATCGAGGCCGCCTGCTGGGAGGCGGGGGATACCAGCCAGGCAGTCGCGACGCGCATGGCGCAGAACGAGGACATCACCGCCCGGTTCATGAACGAGGAGGATTTCCGCCGTATCGTGGGGCAGCACCTGACGAAACAGGTGTACGACCAGATCAACCAGCCGGCGGCGCCCCCGCAATAACGGCTGGATGTTCTGGTTTTTGAAGCGTGCGCCGGGTGACTGGGTTAAGCCGAACGCGTTGCGGAGGAAGCGGAGAGACCTGGAGAACACCGCCGAGCAGTTCGGGGAGGTCGCCGAGGACCTCGGGAAGCCGTCGCCATGACCCAGGACCGGCGGGAGAAGGCCGTGAACTTAAAAAAAGCCTGTCTGCGCACAATTGTTGAAGAATCCCGTCCTCCGCCCGCCGGTCCGCCTGGTGGACTACCCCAAACTGGGCCGCGTCCTCGCCAGTGGGCTCAAGACGAGCCGATATGGCGAGCGCTTCATCGAGCAGATCCAAAAGCTCATCCCCGCCGCCAGCCAGCCGTCCGTCAACACGTTGTACCTGGCCGTGCGCTTCGCCCGCTTGTTCACGACGGAGGAGGTCCGGCGGATGGACAAGTTGCAGTGGAGCAAGAGACAGGTTGAAAAAAACCGTGGCGTGATGTGGTCAAGCTGCTCGGGCTGGTTGGACCCCAGGTGGCGGAGAAAAAGCGGAAGACGAACTGGACGAAAATCCGGAGGGCGCTAGAGTCGAAAGACGTGGAGGCCTTGAAGAAGCGGGTCAGGAAAAGCTGACATCCGGTTGCGGTCCTGATTGCCCAGTCAGCGAAGGGGGTAGCCGCGGCTCCGCGGGGTTACGGCACGATCGTTATCCGGTAGTGACTCGGGGATGAACATGGCTCATGCGGCCTATGTCATCGTGTTGCGGCGGATGGTGAATATTTCGGCTTTATCGGCGACCCAAATCGCATGGCCCTCGAACCGCGTCCCGCCATCTGCCCGATGATGCTCGCCTGCCTGTCGCGCATTAGTTTGACATTTGGGCGGCGGAACAGAACAGTATCACCCATGATGCCTCCAGGTTCTGGACGCGCGAATACTGGACGCCAGCCATGAAAGCCGAATCGGCTTATTCGCTCTGCCCCGATCCCTACCGGGCAGGGGTGGAGTTGGGCGAGCGGCTCCGGCCGGTTTCTCCGGAGGTCGTTTTTCTCTTCTCCTCGATTCATTACGCCGGCACCGATGAACTCCAGGGCGGCCTGTGCGATGCCCTCGGGGGCCCGGTCCCGATCATCGCGGGCGCGACGGGCGACGGTTTTTTCGAACGCGAGCGGGATTCGCTGATCGGCGCGTCCGCGCTGGGGCTGCATACGGAAGGGAAGGGGGCCTGCGTCTGGGCCCGCGCGAACGGGGTCGCGCGGGATGTGTCCGGCGCGGTGACCCGGGGCCTGGCGGAACTCCGCGGCAAGGCCCGGCCGCGGGAGCTGCAACTCGTGTTGGCCTTTTCGGATTTCCGCACGGACGCCAGTCTCCTCGAGCAGGCGCTTCAGCGGGAATCCTCCTGCCCGGTGGTCGGCGGCCTCGCGGGAGACGATTACGAGGTAAAGCGCTGCGGCGTGTACTGCAACGGGGAGACCGTGGAGGACGCCGTTGTTTTCGTCGGCCTGGCCGGACCTATCCCGTTCGACATCCGCGTCGCCCGCGAACTCCGCGCCTACGGGGAGATCGGCGAGGTGACCCGCTCGGAAGGCCGGAGCATCCTGGAGATCGACGGCGTGCCCGCGATGGCCTTCGTGGAGAAGGCCGTGGGCAAGCCCGTTTTGCGCAGCGAGAAAGGCATCGTGGCGTTTCGCGTGTACCGGGGCTCCAGCCGTACAACCTATTGCATGCGCTCGATCATCGGCGAGTTCGGCATCGGCGACGGAACCGTGGCGCTGCTCGGAAAGATCCCCGCCGGCGCCCGCGTGCAGGTGTGTCTCGCGGACCAGGAGGACATGCTCGCGGACACGCGCCGCGTCGGCGCGCCGGGGAAGAGCGACATCGCGGCGGCGCTGCTGGTCAATTGCGCCGGCCGCGCGGCCTGCCTTCGCGGAACGGAGCGGCGGGAGGTGGACGAGTTCTTTGCAGCCTCGGGTCAGCGCGTGCCCCTGGCCGGCTTTGCCTCGTTCGGCGAAATCTCATCGCTCAAGGCGGGGAAAGGATACGGACAACCCCTGTTTCATAACATGACCGCCGCGTGGCTGCTGCTGGGGACCTGAAGAAATGGCCAATGTCCGCCATGTATCGCTGGTGCAACCGCCGCCGCCGGGCTTCGCCGGGCCGTCCCCGTCGGCGAAGGACCTGCTCGGCGGCTACATTGTCCTGCTCACGCACCGCGAGGAGGAAGTGGCCGCCCTGGTGCCGGATTACCGGAACCGCCTGCGGGGCCTCCTGGCGATCCCCGGCGGGCCCGCCGACCTCGAACGGATCGGCGGACTGCTCTGGAAGATCGGCGTGGCCCAGGAAGAACTCTCTGCCTTTCATCGCATGGCGGGACCGATCCTGGAACTGGTCCGCTATGCCGGCCAGCTTTGGGACGGGGCGGAGCAGACGCGCCTGATACTGGATCGCTACAGCCGGGATTTCCGGGTGCTTCAGCAGGATTTCCACGGCATCGCATCCAAACTGCAACGCCATGTCATGCAGGCGGATGCGATGAACGTGAAGTTGGACGGCCAGATGAGGAAGCTCTCGGAAACCATGTCGAGCCTGCGCGAGTCCGAGCGCCGCTACCGGGCCTTGTTCGAGGGCGTCCATATCCTGATTTCCGTACACGACCTCGAGGGCGTGCTCCTGGAGGGCAACCGGGAGTTTTATAGCACGCTCGGGTATCGGAAACGCGACGTCGGCCGCCTGAAGATCCAGGACTTCTGGGAGCGGATCCCCTTCGCGGGAAGTCCCGGGTTGGGTACCGGGGCCCCGTTGCGCAAGCCGCTTTACATGGAAGGCGAGTACCGCGACGCCCGGGGCGAGTGGTTGCCGGTCCAGGTCGGCATCCACCCGATGCGTCTCGGCCGGCAGCCCGTGCTGATGATCACCGCGCGCGACGTCAGGGAGCGGCGCGAGATGGAAAATATATCCGAACGGATCAGCGAGCGGGAGCGGCAACTGCTGGGTTGGGAGATCCACGATGGGCTCGGTCAGTATCTTTCGGCGCTGACCTTCCAGTGCAAGACCCTCGCGCAGAAGATCGGCGCCGCCGGCTCGCTCTCCCCGGCGGACATCGACGCCATGGCGGCGCTGGTGGACGAGGCCGTGCAGGAGGCCCGCTCCATCGCGCAGTATCTGTTTCCCGGGCCGCTGCTGGAGCATAACTTCCGGCAGGCGCTGGCGGAACTGGTCGAGATGACCGCGCGTCACTTTTCCGCGGATTGCCGGTTGATCTACGAACTGGCGCGCGAGCACCTCTCGCCGGACATCTCCATGCACCTGTACCGGATCGTCCAGGAGGCCCTTCGCAACGACATCCGGCACGGCCAGGCCACCCGGATCCGCGTCATCCTTCGCCCCCTGGATGACGTTCGCGCCGAACTGGTTATGGAAAGCGACGGACGCCCGGCGCTACGGCAGCAGGAGAAGCGGGCCGGGCTGGGCCTGGCCATCATGACGCAGCGGGCGCGCCTGATCGGGGCGGAACTGACGTACGGCCTGGGGGTGCGGAGCAAGACCCTGCTGCGGTGCGCTTTTCCCCTGGGTGAGAGCCCTCGCGGGGAGGCCAGCGTATGAAAACGGATACCTCAAGCCCTGTCATCCGTATCTTCGTGGTGGACGACCATCCCATCGTGCGCAAGAGCCTGGCGGACATGTTCAACTCCACGCCGGGCCTTTGCACGGTCGGCGACGCGGCGAGCCCGGCGGAGGCGATCGAGAGAATCGGGAAGACCGCGCCCGACCTGGCCGTCGTGGATCTGGAGCTGAATGGCGCGAGCGGGTTCGACCTGATCGGGAATTTGAGACGCCTCCATCCGGCCTTGCGGATACTGGTCCTGTCCATGCACGACGAGCAGCGCAAGGCGCAGCGGGCCCTTCGGGCCGGCGCGCACGGCTACGTCATGAAAACGGCGGGGGCCGACGAGATTCTCCAAGCCGTGCGCCGGGTTCGCGCGGGGGAACTGGTCGTCAGCGAGGCGGTGCATCAGCAACTCGTCGCGAACGCCGCCGGGCAGGCCACGGGCCTCGACGGGCCCGAACAGCTGCTCTCCGATCGCGAGTTGCAGGTCTTCGAGGACTTGGGCCGGGGTTTGTCGCCGGCGCAGACGGCCAAGGCCCTGGGCGTCAGCGTCAAGACCGTGGGCACCTACCTGGCCCGCATCAAGGAAAAGTTCGGCCTGGCACATACCCGCGATCTGGCCCGCAAGGCCTACGACTGGGTTCGCTCCAGCAGTGAATAGCCTTTCCTTCCGTTTCAAAGCCGTTTCTGTGTAGGTAAATTGCCTACATGAAAAACAGTTGTGCACCTACAGACACGCATGCAGGTCTTCTCTAATATTCTTCTATTCAGATGAGGTCTGTCTTTCGCCAGTTGCCGGGCCGGGTAGCCGGATCCGGGAGCCGTACTGTGCGGCGGCCTGCCGCCGATTGTTTTTTCGCACGCCGATACGACACGGGAGTCCGAACATGAAACACGCCATCCGCATGCTCATGGCCTTGGCCGCGCTGGTTCTCGCCCCTCCGGGTTCGGCCCGGGGCGACCTGACTAACGTCTGGCAGAAGGCGGTGGTCATCAGCAACCAGGCGGCGACGGCGTTGACGGATTACCAGGTACGGCTCGCGGTGGCGCACGACACGGACATGCAGTCCGATTTCGACGACCTGCGTTTCGAGGATGCCGCCGGCGATCCGCTGGCGTTCTGGGTGGAGCAGTACGAGGCGGGCGTCTCGGCGGACGTCTGGGTCCGGGTGCCTTCGATTCCCGCGAACGACACGGCCGTCGTGTACATGACGTACGGGGACTCGAACGCGGCATCCGCGAGCGACGGGGACGCCACGTTCGAGTTCTTCGACGACTTCTCCGGGACGACGCTGAAGGACGGCTGGACGTTCTGGAACCCCGGGGGGAACGATGACTACTCGCTAACCGAGCGGCCGGGATGGATGCGGATCAAGGTGATCGGGGACAGCGACACGTGGTCCAGCGCGAACGGCGCGCCGTTCTTGTACATCAGCCTGTCCGCGGATACGAACTACGTGATCCGGGCGCGCGAAGACGCCTCGGGCGTCGCGTCGGGCCGGCACCAGTTGCTGGCGTGGATCCGGAGCTTCTCGACGGGTTCCGAGGCCAAGGGATATTTCGGGGCGTATACCGCGGCCACGACGCTGAAGTACGAGGCGGACGGCACGGTCGGGTCGAGCATGAGCGCGGCGAGCGCCGTGCACTACACGCGGCTTCGCAAGGTCGGCGGCACGGTCTACTACGACGGCAGCAGCGACGGGACCGCCTGGACGGCCGTGGGTTCGCACACGCCGGCGTCCGTGCCGGGGTACTGGGGCCTGGGCGGCAAGTCGTGGGGCGGGGGCAGTAGCTTCAATGCGGACTTCGACTACTTCCTCGTGCGCCGGTATGCGACGGCGGAGCCCGTGGCGGAATTCGGTTCCGCGGAACCGCTGCCGGTCATACTGATTGCCGGTCGTGTGACGGACGCCGGGAGTGGCGCGGGCGTGGACGGGGTTCAGGTGAACTTTTCGGGGGGCGCCTTCGAGGTGACGGCTGAAGGCGGATACTATGGGCACCTGGTTCCCGTAGGATGGAGCGGAACCGTTACGCCGACGTATCCGATGGCCACGAGTTTCGATCCCACAAACCGGAGTTTTGCATCGGTGGTGAGCGATGACACCAACGCGAATTTCACCGTGGCCTTGCAGTCCACCGGCTTGGGGACGGGCGGCTCGGTCACGGACGTGGGGGGATACCGGATCCATGCGTTCACCAATGTCGGTGCGTTCACCAACTTCAGTGTCTCGCTCTGTGGCGAAGTTGATATCCTGGTCGTGGCGGGCGGGGGCGGGACCTGCGGCGGCTCGGGCGGCGGCGGTGCGGGCGGGGTGATCTACACCAACGCCTACACCGTGGCCCCGGGGACCTATGCGATCACGGTCGGGAGTGGTGGCACGGGGGCCGCGTGGCCTTCCGGCGGCGGGACCGGCGGGAACAGTTCTTTCGATTCGCTCACGGCTCTCGGCGGCGGCTACGGATCCCACGTGGAAGGGGCGGGCGGCAGCGGAGGCTCGGGCGGCGGCGGGGCCTACGGCGCCGGTGGCGGTGCAGCCACGCAGCCCGGTTCCGACTCGGGCGGTTACGGGAACACCGGGGGCAGCGGCGTGGGGTACAGCAGTCCCGGGTACCCGGGCGGTTCGGGCGGCGGCGCGGGTGGGCCCGGAAACAGTCCCTCCGGCAACAACGGGGCCAACGGCGGGGTCGGGCTGGAGTTTGCGCAGTTCGCGCCATGGGGATATCCCACGGGCTGGTTCGGCGGCGGCGGCGCGTCGGGCACGCGCAGCAGCGGGACGGCGGGGACTGGCGGCCTGGGCGGCGGCGGGGACGCCACGGTGGGGGCGGCGCCCGGCAATCCCGGGAAGCCGAACACGGGCGGTGGCGGCGGGGCGGCGGGGGAACAGGCGACCGGCGGCGCCGGCGGCTCCGGCATCGTCCTGATTCGCTATCCTCTCATCACCTCGCCGACCATCAGCGGGCGGATCACAAACGCGGTCAATGGACTGGGCATCGAGGGCATCACGATCCTCGTATCCGGGACCAGCAGCGTGACGACGGTGTTCGGCGGGTACTACACGGCCATCGTGCCCGTCAACTGGACGGGCACCATAACGCCGGTGTGCAGCGGGGTGTTCACGCCGGCCGGCCGCAGTTACGAAGATGTGACGGCCAGCATAGAGGGCGCCGATTTCTCGTGGGATCCGCAGACCGGCATTTCGGCCATCGGCGGTGTACAGGCTGCCGAGCAGGCCATCAACGGGATTGTCTATTCCCTTCATGCCTTCACGAACGCCGGGACGACCACCAACTTCATTGTGAGCGGGATCAGCAACCTGGAAGTGCTGGTCGTGGCCGGCGGGGGCGGCACCTGCGGCGGCTCGGGCGGGGGCGGCGCGGGTGGCGTGGTGCATACCGGTTTCTACGCCGTGAGCGACGGCAGTTACACGGTGACCGTCGGGAACGGCGGCGCGGGTGCGGGCTGGGCATCCGGCGGCGCGCCGGGCGGGAACAGTGTGTTCGATACGCTGACGGCGTTGGGCGGCGGCTATGGATCCCACGCGGAAGTAACGGGCGGGAGCGGCGGGTCGGGCGGCGGTGGCGCCTACAACGGAACAGGCGGTTCGGCGACCCAACCCGGGTCCGCATCGGGAGGGTACGGCAACACGGGCGGGACCGGCGGCGGGTTTGTTAATCCCGGCTATCCGGGCGGTTCGGGCGGCGGTGCGGGCGGGCCCGGGAATAGTCCGTCCGGCAACAACGGGGCCAACGGCGGCATCGGCTTGAAGTTCACTCAATTTTCAGCCTTCGGTTATCCGCCCGGCTGGTTCGGCGGCGGAGGCGCTTCGGGCACGCGCAGCAGCGGGACGGCGGGGACCGGTGGCGCGGGCGGCGGCGGCAACGGCACGGTGGGCGCAGTGGTCGGGAACCCCGGCAGGCCGAACACGGGTGGCGGCGGCGGGGCGGCGGGGGAACAGGCGACCGGCGGGGCCGGCGGCTCCGGCATCGTCCTGGTTCGCTACGCGTACACCGAGCCGGCGGAGATCAGCGGCAGGATCACGGATTCCGGAACCGGCGCCGGCGTGGACGGCGTCGTCGTGGAGTTTTCAGGCCTGGATTCCGTGACGACGGCGGGCGGGGGGTACTACACGGGAGTGGTGGGCGGCGCGTGGAGCGGGACGGTTACCCCGACGTATGTCAGCGGGGTCTTCATCCCGTCCTCCCGGGTCTACACGAACGTGCAGGAAGACCAGGCGGGCCAGGATTACCAACTGCTGGACGTGGCAGCGCCGGGGTCGTTTGATTTGCTCGGCCCCACCAACGGGAGCGTCCTTTTCATTTCAGCCGATCTTCAGTGGGAACCGGCCACGGACACGGAGGCCTATGATGTGTACGTCGGAGTGAACGAGGATCCGGTCTGGAGGGCGTCGGTCACCACCAACACGATGACCTGGGCGTTCCCCGGGGACGGAACGCAGCAATGGTTCGTGGTGGCCAGGAACGCCGCAGGATCCAACCGGGCCCCGGAAACCGGGACGTGGGAATTCCTGGGTTACACCCCCCTCGAACTGACCGGTAATGTCACCATCGCGGAGACTAATTTCTCCTATGACCAGAAGGCCGTCATCAAGAACGGTGGAACGTTGACGATAAACGGCCCGCACACGTTCGCGAGCTTGATCCTGACGAACGGGGCGACGCTCACGCACGCCGCGGCCACGACGACCAATGCGCCGCGGCTGGAACTGACCGTGCTGGAGACGCTGAACGTGTCGTCCAACAGTTCCATCAACGTCAGTGGGAAAGGCTATCGGGCCGGCCGGACCCAGCCCAACAGCACGACGAACGCGAGCTCGGGCAGCTCCGGGGGCAGTTACGGCGGCCGGGGCGGGGATTACAACGGAACTGCGAACGCCCTGTATGGGGACTTCCGCAATCCGAACGAACCGGGCAGCGGCGGGGCGGCGGTCGGCGACCAGTGCCCCGGCGGCGGGCTGGTCCGCATCACGGCCGGCACCCTGCAATTGGACGGCACGATCCTGGCAAATGGAACCAGCCAGTCTTATTACCAGGACACCGCCGGGGGCAGCGGCGGCGGCATTTACCTGAACGTGTCCACGCTCGCGGGCTCCGGGGAAATCCGCGCGGCGGGCGGCAACGCCAATTACCGCGGAGCGGGCGGCGGCGGGCGAATCGCGGTGTACTACGACACGCTGAACGGTTTCGATGTAACCGGCCGGGTCAGCGCGGCGGGCGGAACGGGTTCGGCGGCCGGCGCGCCCGGCACGGTATTCCTCCAGGCCGCGAGCGCGGTCGGGCAGTTACTGCTGGACCGCAAGACCGGCGGCACGGGAAGCGCGTGGCTCTGGCTGCCGGACGGGGCGGAGAGTTATGAGGGCGAGGTGGTGATCCAGGGCACGGGCACGTACGTGGAGGTGCGCTCCGCGGGGATCACGCCCATCCACCTCACGCTCTTGAACGGAGGCGTGTTGACGCACGCCGCCGCCACGACGGTGGCGGAGTACAGGCTGGAAGTCAACGTGCTGGGCACGTTGGCCGTCCTGGGCGGCGCCCGGATCGATGTGAGCGGCAGGGGGTATCGGGCCGGTCGGACCTATCCCAATACCACGACAAACGCGAGTGCGGGCAGTTCGGGAGGCAGCTACGGCGGTCGGGGCGGGAACTACAACGGGACGGCGAATGCCGTGTATGGCGATTTCCGGAACCCGAACGAGGTGGGCAGCGGCGGCGCGGCGGTGGGCGACCAGTGTCCGGGCGGCGGGCTGATTCGCATCACGGCCGGCACCCTGCAACTGGACGGCGCCATCCTGGCCAACGGGACCAGCCAGTCCTACTATCAGGATACGGCCGGCGGCAGCGGCGGCGGTGTGTATATCAGTGTGGGCACCTTCGCGGGCACGGGGGAAGTGCGGGCGGTGGGCGGCAACGCCAATTACCGGGGCGCGGGCGGCGGGGGTCGCATCGCGGTGTTGTATGAGACGTTGAGCGGCTTTGACCTCACCGGCCGTGTCAGCGCGGCCGGCGGGACCGGATCGGTCGCCGGCTCACCGGGCACGGTCTACATGAAAGCGGCGGGAGATGTGGGGTGCGTGGTGATCGATCGGAAGGGCGGCGGGACCGGGACCACGACGCTCGGGGTGCCTCAAGGCGCCCCGGCCTATGCGGAGAATGCCACGATCAAGGGCACCGGCGTGTATGTCGAGGTGAGTTCCGCGGCCTTCACGCCCACGAATTTCTCTCTCGTGGATGGCGCGGTGCTTTCTCACGCCTCGGCTACGGCCTCGCAGGAATTCCAAGTCGCCCTGACGGTGTCGGGCACCTTGTATATCTCAACCAACTGCTCGATCAATGTCAGTGGGCGGGGATACTTGCCGGGACGGACGTACCCGAACACGACGAACAACGCGAGCACGGGCAACACCGGCGGGAGTTATGGCGGGTTGGGAGGCGGGACCACCTCGCCGGTGTACGGCGACTTCCGCAATCCGAACGAGCCGGGCAGCGGGTCGGGGCCGATCAACGGTTCATCCGCGGGCGGCGGCCTTGTCCGGATTGCGGCGGGTACGCTGCACGTGGACGGGGGGATTTACGCCAACGGGAACAACGCGGGCGGAGCCGGAGGCGGCGCGGCTGGCGGCGGCATCCGGCTGGACGTGGGAACCCTCAAGGGCAGCGGCCAGATCACCTGCAACGGCGGGACGGGCGACACGCAGTACAGTCCCAACGGCTACGGCGGCGGCGGCGGAAGGATCGCGGTCTACTACGACGCGGTCGACGGCTTCGATCTGACCAATCGCCTGTCGGCCCTCGGGGCGACAGGCGCGGGCCACGGGAGTGCGGGCACGATCTTTTTAAAACAGGGCAGCGAGCCCGGTACGCTCCTGATTTGGAACAAGAACATAACCCGCAACCGGAACACGCCGGTCTGGCTGCCGGCCGGAACAAACTACACTGAAAACATCGTAGTGAGCGGCACGGGGCAGGTCGCGGAAATCACCTCGGCCGGTTTCGAGCCCGCCAACCTTTGGGTGAAAGACGCCGCCACGCTGGTGGTGAACGGCGATCAAGTCTTGAGCAATGTCTACCTGGCGGCCGGCGGCAAGCTGACCCACACCCCGGCATCCGCGTCGCAGGATTACCTCCTCAACCTCATCGTGAAGGGCGTACTCTCCGTGGCCAGCAACAGCGCGGTGGATGTGACGGGCATGGGCTGGCTCAAGGGTCGGACCTACCCGAACAATACCACCAATGGCGCGGCGACGGGGACGGCGGGCGGAAGCTACGGCGGCCTGGGCGGGGCGTATAACGGCACCCCGAACGCGATCTACGGCGACTACCGGAATCCCAATGAGAAAGGCAGCGGCGCCGGCGCGGCCAACAGCGGCGGGGCGGGCGGCGGCCTGCTGCGGCTGACGGTCAACATTCTCGACCTGGCGCAGGGCGGCGGGTTGTGGGCCAACGGCGGCGCGGGCGGCGGGGCGTCCGGCGGCGGGGCGGGCGGCGGCCTGTACGTGGACGTGCTGACCCTTCGCGGCGCGGGCACAATTTCCGCCGCCGGCGGCAAGGGCGATACCCAGTACAACCCGAACGGCGGCGGGGGCGGCGGAGGCCGCGTGGCGGTCTACTACGGCGCGTTGGACGGCTTCGTTCTGACCAACGTGACGGCGCGCGGAGGAGCGGGGAACATCGCGGGAAGCACGGGTTCCGTCCACCTGGCCAACCAGCAGGCCCCGGTCCGGTTGAGCGCGCTGTCCCCGTGGGGCTTCATCCCCGGGCCCGTCACGCAACTCGATATCCGCTTCTCGACGCCTCTCCAGGAAGGCTCGCTCGATCTGTCGGACATCGATTTCCGCCGGTCGGGCGGTGAGCCCATCGGACTGGCCTCCGTGGTCCAGACCGGACCCTTCAGCGCGCAGATCGGGCTGGCGGCGGCCGTGTCCAACAGCGGGTTGTACACGGTCACGATCGGGACGAACGTCTTCAGCCTGTTCGGCGCGCGGCCCGAGGCCGCGAACAGCAGCAACTTCTACATCATCGCCGAGGCGCCCAATCCGCCCGTGGTCACCAATTTCGCGTACCCCCCCCTGACCAACGATCTGCGGGCCGTGACGGCGACGCTCCAGGGGACCCGGGGCGACGATTCGTCGGTGTGGATCGGCGGAGTGGAGCGGGCCACGAATGCTTCCGGTGAGTGGGCGGCGTCGGTCTCGTTCACCCAGGGCCTCAATTATGTTTCGTTCTTTGCCAAAGATCTGGCCCTGAACAGTTCCGAAACCAATGTCCTCGTGTTCCTGGCCGACACGGTCGCGCCCGCGGTGACCGCGGTGACGCCTTCCAACGGCAGTTTCACCAACGAGCCGCCGACTGCGATCCGGCTGACCTTCACCGAGGCGACCAGTGGCCTGGACTGGCCGGCCTCGACCTGTACTGTCATGCTCGCCGGTTCGCCGATAGAGGGCGAGTGGGCTGTCACGACCAACACGCTGACATTCACGCCGGCCGCCACGCTGGGAGACGGCTATTACGATGTTTCGGCGCGGCTCCAGGACCGGTTGGGGAACTCCTCGTTGTTCACGTCCGCGTTCTACCGGACCACCTGGCTGTACGACACGACCATCGTATCGAGCATTACGGTCTCAACGAACGACACCTCGTTGGACAACAAGAGCATCTTGATCCGGGGCGCCACTGTGACGATCAACGGCCGGCATGCCTTCTCCAACCTGTACCTGATCAACGGGGCGAGGATTCAGCACTCCGCGGCCACGGCGTCGGTGGCCTATGAAACAGATCTGGATGTGGGCGGCTTGCTGTATGTCAGCCCGGACTCGGCCATTGATGTCAGCGGCAGGGGATACCTGGCCAAGAGAACATGGCCGAACACAACCAACAACGCGGCCACCGGCTATTCTGGCGGCAGTTATGGCGGGCTGGGCGGGCCCTATAGCGGGGTGGCTAATCCTGTGTATGGCAGTTTCCTGAATCCCAATGAACCTGGCAGCGGCGGCGGGCAGCAGGCCGGTGGCGGCCTGGTGCGCCTTCAAGCCAGACGCCTGGAACTGTGGGGATACATCGCCGCTGACGGTGTCAACGGAGGCTATTATTCCGGCGGTGGAAGCGGCGGCGGCATCCGAATTGACGCCCAGGAACTGGCCGGAACCGGTCAGGTCCGCGCACGAGGTGGTAACAGCAGTAATGGATACGGCGGTTCGGGCGGCGGCGGCCGAATTGCGCTCTATTATCAAGTGCTGGATGGCTTTGAACCAGGCAGGCAAGTCACCGCTTCGGGCGGCGGAACAGCCAATCCGGGCAGCGCGGGGACCATCTACCTTCAAGGTCCGGAAGGACCGGGTACGGTGGTGTACGACAGCCAAGGCATCAGTTCCGGTGTCGCCACTCCGTTCTGGCTCCCGGACGAGGGTCAGTTCAATGGCTTCGTGACGGTGAAGGGGGCGGGTTTGCTGGTCAGGACGGCCTGGCCTACAAACACGCTTCCGCCTGAATTTCTTGTGGATAGCAACGCAACCTTGCTGGTGGATACCGCGTGTACGTTCAGCAATGTAACGGTGCTCAACGGGGCCAAGCTTTCGCACTCGCCGGCGACAAGCGCCATGGCCTATGGGATGGATGCCGTGGTATTGGGAACTCTGCTCGTATCTACCAACAGTTCGATTGACGTGAGCGGACGGGGTTATGTGGCCGGCCGGACCTGGCCGAATACGACGACCAACGCTGCTTCGGGCTATTCCGGCGGGAGTTATGGCGGCGTGGGCGGTGCGTACAGCGGTTCTGCAAATCCCATCTACGGAGACTTCCGCAATCCGGATGCACCCGGCAGCGGTGGCGCTCAACAGGCCGGCGGCGGGCTGGTGCGCTTGCTGGTTAATCGCTTGGAGCTAAACGGATTGATTTCCGCGGATGGCAATAATGGGGGCTACTACTCGGGGTCGGGAAGCGGCGGCGGCATCCGGCTGGAGGTCAAGATCCTAGCCGGAGCGGGACAGATTCGCGCCAATGGAGGCAACAGCAGTAATGGGTATGGCGGGTCCGGCGGCGGCGGCCGGATAGCCCTCTATTATGAGGAAGTAGAAGGCTTTGGCCTTACCAACTCGGTCAGCGCGGTAGGCGGTGGCTCGGCCAACCAGGGTTCCGCGGGAACCATTTATCTGAAAAAGACGGGGGAGATCGGTGAACTGCTGATGGACAGCAAGAATGTGTCGCGCACACTTGGCACGCCACTATGGGTGCCGGACGGCACGAATTACGAGGAAAACGTAACCGTACGCGGCACCGGGCAATACGCAGAGGTGCGATCGGCCGGCCTGGTGATTTCAAACATGCGGATTATCGATGGCGCCGTGCTGACGCACGCGGCGGCGACCGCCGCGACGAACTACAGCCTGAACCTGACCGTGCTGGGGACGCTGCACGTGGCGAGCAACAGCGCCGTGAGCGCAAGCGGAAAGGGATACCCGGCCGGGCGGACCTATCCGAACACGACCACGAATGCTTCGACTTCCAAGTCCGGCGGAAGCTACGGGGGACTGGGCGGCTTGTATTCTGGCAATGTGAATCCGATCTATGGCGATTTCCGCGATCCCAACGAAGTGGGAAGCGGTGGCGCCCAACAACCGGGCGGGGGGCTGATCAGGCTGCAGGCGGGCCGGGTGGAACTGGAGGGTGTGATTTCGGCGGACGGGACCACCGGAGGCGCGGAGCAGGGCGCGGGCAGCGGAGGGGGGATACGATTGGATGTCACCACCCTGGTGGGGTATGGCCAGGTGCGGGCCCTGGGCGGAGGCAGCGGGTATTGGGCGGGAGCAGGGGGCGGGGGACGGATCGCCCTGTATTACGAAGACGCGAGTGGGTTTGACTTGACGAATCGCGTGACGGCGGCGGGGGGAAGCTATGACGTGCAGGGCGCGGCCGGCACGGTTTATCTACAGAAAAGCGGGGAGCGCGGCCGACTGGTGATAGATCGGAAGGGCGGTGGGAACAAAGCGGCCTGGCTGTGGCTGCCCGAAGGGACGAACTTTACGGAAGACGTGATGTTGCGCGGGACGGGAACGATAGCGGAGGTGAGGTCCTCCGGGCTGACCCCGTCGAATATGTATATCGTGGACAGCGCCGTGCTGACGCACTCGGCGGCGACCGCCGCGACGAACTACAGCCTGAACCTGACCGTGCTGGGGACGCTGCACGTGGCGAGCAACAGCGCCGTGAGCGCGAGCGGAAAGGGCTACCTGGCCGGGCGGACCTATCCGAACACGACCACGAATGCCTCCACGTACAAATCCGGAGGCAGTTATGGCGGACTGGGAGGCGCCTATTCCGGCAATGTGAATCCGATCTACGGCGATTTCCGCGATCCCAACGAAGTGGGCAGCGGGGGCGTCCAGCAACCGGGCGGGGGGCTGATCAGGCTGCAGGCGGGCCGGCTGGAACTGGAGGGTGTGATTTCGGCGGACGGGACCACCGGAGGCGCGGAGCAGGGCGCGGGCAGCGGAGGGGGGATACGATTGGATGTCACCACCCTGGTGGGGTATGGCCAGGTGCGGGCCCTGGG